>DATNPC010000475.1:0-4103 GCA_036703375.1 Allocoleopsis sp. | reverse complement strand
CAAACGACCAGAGCCGATCTAAGATCGCACTTCTACTCAAAACGTGATGCTTGTTGCGGAGGAAAAGCTCCAGTAAACGAAACTCTTTAGGCGTTAGATGCAGGGTGCGATCGCTATAGGTTACTTCACAAGTACTAGAGTCAAGACGCAATTTTCCATGCTCTAGAACTGACAGGAGCGTTAAATTTTTTCGGCGCAGTAAAACACGAATCCGAGCTAATAATTCTGACAGGTCAAATGGTTTGACGACATAATCATCTGCTCCAGCATCCAAGCCCATTACCATATCAGTACTAGAGCCTTGACCTGTGAGTAAGAGAACGGGCGTTTGATAGTTATGGGAACGCAACTTTTGACACAGTTGAATGCCGTCCATCTCGGGGAGGACAACATCCAACATAATTAAATCGTAATCACAGCTTTGTACTAGCTCCCACCCCATTTTGCCGTCGGTGGCAACATCAACGACATAGTGATGATTGTTGAGAACTGTTTCCAGGGTTTGGGCAATCCACTGGTCGTCCTCAATCAATAAAATTCTCATAGTCTGTTACTCCATCTACACCTAAGACATCAGGTTTGAATGAGAGGAGCACTCAGCAGTCACGCAGGAAGTATCTTTGCACTCATTATTAACATATATCTACTTTGATTTTGTATGAGTCTAAGAAAGTTAAAAAATATTTACTTCGTTTTTGTTGCAACCTAGGAATATTAATTAATGTTAATTCAGTAAAGATTTATTAAGGAGTTAACTGCCTGAACTGCCGGGGTTAGCAAAGCCAAGCGGCTCTCACAGTGTTCAGTCACCAGTTAGTCATCGACATCTTACTTATAAAAGTTAAACATTTTGCTCATTTGGCAATGATTTTTGTCTGAGTATTGTTGATAAAAAAACATAAATTTATAGCTGTTACCTACTCGTTAGGGTACAGAGGTTAGAGGCGCACGGTTGTGCGCCCTGATACAGGATGTATGGCTTTCTATTCCTTGGTGACAAATTCTACGAAGGGTTTAAATACGTTCACTAATTCAGGACGACTAGCGACAAGTGTCGGAAGCGATCGCTGACCATAATCCTCCCCCACATGGAGAGGAAACAAGGACGTTGAATCGAGCGGCACCCAAACACCACCAGCCGCTTGTACGATTGCCCAAGCCCCTGCAATATCCCAAATCTTGGGAGTCGCTTCGACACCGCCCAAGACAGCCCCCGTAGCTACTGTAAGAAAGTTGTAACTAGCAACTCCTAGCATGCGAATTTTACAAGGAAAGGGATGCTGCATGACCGATGTGCTGCGGGAGCAAAGGTTGAAAAAGTGGTTACTGCTGGGAGAATCCGTACTCCTGTGGATAGGGCGTCCATTGAGAAATGCACCATTCTCAATCTCTGCTATTCCCGATGGACTGTTCCAAAAGCCATGAAAGGCTTGCCCGATAGGTGGGAAATAAACGTATCCAAATACAGGTGTTCCTCGATACAACAACCCTAAAGAAATCCCCCAAATCGGAATTCCTCGCGTAAAGTTTGTGGTGCCATCTAGGGGGTCAACAATCCAGCACCATTCAGTATCCGGAAATACGTGTTCCCCTTCTTCCGTCAAAATTCCATGGCTCGGAAAATGAGATGCGATCGCATTCCGAATTGTCTCATCTGCCCAGCGATCCGATTGCGTCACTAGACTGCCATCTGCCTTTGGCGATGCTTCGACTTGTCCGAAATCCTGCAACAACTGAGTGCCAACAGTATTAGCTGTATCTTTGGCAAAATTGAGAATAGTCGTCCAAAAATCATTCATGGAGAAAACCTGGTAGATACTCAACCCAGTACAGGGGTTTGACTGTTTGAACAGAGTGATGGACAACAGTTGTATCATAGGAGACTGATTGAACTCAAATGTCTCTTGAGCAGTTAACAGGTATGCTTGCCCAGTCAGCACCTAATCAGCTTGTCAGCCAACACCGTCAGTTTTTTAATGCGGGTCAAACCAAAGAGCTAAGTTTTAGAATCGAGCAACTAAAGCGGCTGAAGCAACTCATTCTAGACAATGAAGCCGCCATTGAAGCGGCACTCAAAGCAGATTTAGGTAAGTCAGATTTCGAGTCGTATGCGACCGAAATTGGACTATGCTTGGAAGAGGTTAAGCACGCGCTTAAACAGATTAAAACTTGGGTAAAACCCCAAAAAATTGCGACTCCGCTCAATCAGTTCATCGCTTCTTCTAAAATTTATTCCGAACCCTTAGGCATTGTCCTAATTATTAGTCCTTGGAACTATCCCTTTCAATTACTCATCTCTCCCCTAGTTGGTGCAATTGCGGCGGGAAACTGTACGGTACTCAAACCTTCAGAAATGGCGGAGAGTACGTCTCGTCTCCTAGCAGAGATTATCCCTCAATACTTTGACTCGTCTTATATTAGTGTCGTAGAAGGTGGGAAAGACGTTACTCAACAACTGCTAGCAGAAAAATTTGACCATATTTGTTTTACCGGCAGTACTAGAGTCGGAAAAATTATTATGGAAGCTGCTGCCAAGCATCTAACGCCAGTAACATTAGAACTCGGTGGAAAAAGCCCTTGCATTGTTGATGCCGATACACCGTTAGACTATACCGCCAAACGAATTACTTGGGGAAAGTTTGTCAATGCAGGTCAAACTTGTATTGCGCCCGATTATCTTTTAGTCGATCGCAAAATCAAACAGGAGTTATTGGAACGCATCAGACAGTGCATCGCAGACTTCTATGGCGATAACCCCGAACGTAGCCCGGATTATGCTCGGATTATTAATCAAAATCATTTCCAGCGACTGTGCGACTTCCTCAAAACGGGCAAAATTGCTATCGGAGGTGATACCAATTCGACAGAACGCTATATTGCCCCAACGGTAATGGATGAGGTGAGTTGGGACGATCCCGTGATGCAAGAGGAAATCTTCGGTCCCATTCTACCAGTGCTTGACTATACTGAGCTGAGTGAAGCGATCGCGCTGGTCAATAATCAGCCCAAACCGCTTGCGCTGTACTTCTTCTCTAATAACCAGCAACATCAACAGCGAGTGTTACGAGAAACGTCATCCGGTGGGGCTTGTATCAATGACACCCTGATGCATTTTGCGTCCCCTGCTTTACCTTTTGGCGGTGTTGGGGATAGTGGCATGGGTCGCTACCATGGAAAGGCAGGCTTTGATACGTTTTCCCATCAAAGGAGCGTTCTCAACAAATCATTCCTAGTCGATTTGCCAGTGAGATACCCTCCCTATCAAGGCAAGCTTAAGTTACTGAAGTGGTTCCTTGGTTAGCGTTAACAGTGAGCAGTGAGCAGTGACAAAGGCGACAGAAAGGGGGATACTTTACTTCACCTAGTCAGCACGACAACCTACCACCTTTACAGATGGTGGCTGCTTACTCCCTCACCAAGTGACCTGTAACCAACTGCTCACTGTTAATGGTGATGCATGTCACACCAAATGTCATGCTGGCATCACATTAATACGATTAGTAAATCACTCATTTTGTTTGCGAGCATCACAGATTCTTGCGATCGGACACTGGATACTGACAGACAAGTTCAGGATACAGGGTTATGTCTACAATTCGCGAGATTGTTCATCAAGTGCTTCAGAGTGGCTATCTCACAGTAGAGATTGAAGAGAAAGTCCGACAGCTCTTTACGATCCAGTACGAGCTAGAAGATATAGAAGCATTAACTCGATTGCAACAAGCCACGATATCCGGTCAAGTCAAGCAACAATCGCGGGAGTTAGTACATCAATAGTTACTAATCTCTAATTTAATTCGTCGAAGTTCTCCCGTTTTTTGAGACTACCCGAGCTTCATAGCGCATCTAAGTAAATTGTGAAACCTAATTATCGATGAATGGTAATAGGTCAGGACTTACGCAGGGACTCCACATATAGGAAGGGCGCACGTCGGTGCGCCCCTACTCATGGTGGTTCAAACGGGAATTTGCGTAAGTCCTAAGGTAATGGGTTATAGGAAAAAAGTTCCAATGACCTACTACCTATTACCGTCCTTCAAGTCAAGTGCGTGCTCTTAATTTATTCAGGGATAAATTGCAGTGCTACACCATTCATGCAATAA
>DATNPC010000474.1:0-2372 GCA_036703375.1 Allocoleopsis sp. | reverse complement strand
AGCCTCTTGAGCGGACATCTGCAAAAGGTCATGATTTGATTCATGACTAAAGTCACAGTCTTGCCTATGTAGGGTGGGCATTACCGACCAACGATAGAATCAAGCTTTTAAGTTCTATTCGGCAATGCCCACCTATGATTAAAAACTCATCATCGATCGCTTGGCTGCTATTGCCGTTTACCACTCATCAATCCAATTTGGCAAACCACAAGCTCCTAAATCCAAGCGCGCTCGTATTGCACTGGCCAAATCTTATCCTGTCGGAGTTGCTTGGCAGCGCGCAAAGGCCAATAGGGATCGCGCAACAGTTCCCGCGCTAGCAATACCACATCGGCTTGACCCGTGCGAATGATATGGTCAGCTTGTTCGGGGGTTGTAATTAAGCCCACAGCGCCTGTTGGAATATTCGCTTCGTGCCGAATTCGCTCGGCAAAAGCAGTCTGATAACCTGGTCCCACGGGGACTTTAACATGAGGTAGAATTCCTCCAGAGGAACAGTCAATCAAATCTACACCCAATGATTTGAGTTTGTCACTTAACGCGATGCTTTGTTCGATATCCCAACCATTGTCGATCCAATCCGTTGCAGAGATACGCACCCAGAGCGGATACCGTTCCGGCCAAACGTCCCGCACGGCTTGAACCACTTCTCTGAGCAAACGAGTACGGTTTTCAAAGCTACCCCCATACTCATCCTCTCGGTGGTTGGAAAGCGGTGAAAGAAATTCATGCAGTAGGTATCCATGAGCCGCATGGATTTCAACTAGCTTGAAGCCAGCTTCCAGAGAGCGTCGAGCCGCTTGTACGAAGGCATCCGTAATGTTCTGGATGTCTTCAATAGTTAGGGCTTCAGGAATCGGATACTCTTGACTAAATGCGATCGCGCTTGGAGCGACAATCGGACGCCAGCCTCCTTGAGATTCATCCAGTGGTTCCCCTCCTTCCCAAGGCCTAGCCGTACTCGCTTTTCTTCCCGCATGAGCCAGTTGAATCCCTGAAATGGCTCCAAAGTTATGGATTAGCGATACCGTTTTGGCTAAAGCCTCAGCGTGTGCGTCAGACCAAATCCCCAAATCCCCTGGACTGATGCGTCCGCTCGGCTCTACAGCTGCTGCCTCCGTGATGACTAACCCCGCACCACCAACGGCACGACTGCTTAAATGAACTAAGTGCCAGTCATTAGCGTACCCATCTTGGCTGGAATATTGACACATGGGTGCAACCGCAATCCGGTTGCGAAAGGTCACATCACGGATACTGAACGGTTCAAATAAGTGCGTCATTGAGTCGATTTCTCCTGAAGTAAGGTCAAACAACTGATTGAATCTTGCACTCAGAGTTGCTTTAGATCGCGATCGCTTTTCTTTCAAGTCCTCTCAATTGAGTGGCAAAAGCAACAGCCAAAAGGAAGAGTTCGGGAATACGAACCCTATTCCCCTGTCACAGACCACTAGTTAAGTACTTAAATAACTACTTAACTAAAAGATAATAGCAGTACCCCCGAAAGTCAAATAGTTGTTTGACTACTTGATGACTAACCTTTCGACCTGTAAACTAAAGCTATGTCTGAAACACACAGCAGCGAACAGCGAGCAAAAATTTTTGCCGCACTCTCCGATGCAACACGCCTAAAGATCGTGGAGTTGTTGGCGAGTGGCAAGGAAATGAGCGGCTCTGAGATAGCAGATAAGTTGAGTATTAGCTTAGCTTTGTTTTGTCACCACTCTAAAATCTTGAATGAAGCTGGATTAGTACAACAACGGAAAGAGGGACAAACCAAGTACAATTCGCTCAATCGCGAGTTACTGGTTGATTGCTTTGAAAGTCTGACCAAACTTTAGCTACTGACTTTCGATTCCTTGGCTGGCAGTGCCCCTGAGTAGCTCGCTCTGTCTGTTGGTGACACTTTCGCTCGCAAACTTCCTCGATACGCTGACTAACCAACGCATCCTTGGGTAGATACATCAATTCTCGACAAGCACCTTAGCGTTTGAAATGGGCATTAATACCATTGCACGCGTGTTTCTATCCACAACTAACTCCGCCTGCTTTCCCTAATCCTTTGTTCTCGATCGAGAACGAGCGAGAAAGCGATTTGATTAACTGCGGTCACTAATACCAGTCATTCTGGCACTCGATCGCTCCTTGGATAGCGATCGCACAACAACTTAACGATTGTTGTTATTTAACATGGGTCGCACAATCCAAAATCCAGCACCAAATGCCGTCAATACAATGATCGAGATGAATGCGATCAACCACCACCCATTCACCTCGGAGATTCCATCTGAACTTGTACTACGACGCGGGCGAGGTTCTTCCTGTTCGATGACCAGTGTTTCAGCGTAGGGAGGGGGAGTAGGTTCAGTGGG
>DATNPC010000473.1:0-3083 GCA_036703375.1 Allocoleopsis sp. | reverse complement strand
AGTCCTAAGAGCGAAAAATATATTTGCACCTATATGGATGCTCTTACCTATCCATTACCACAATGCCAAGTCTTAGTTAGAGCCACGAAGTCAAAGGTCTCAATGACACTTGAGGTGTCAGCTTAGCTCCTCAATTGGGCGATCGCAAAACGCGCTCGACTGCTGTTATCGGTGTACTAAACGAGTAGTGGTTGATACAATTGCCCTACATCAGTTTCTACAATCTGTTAATAAAACTTTATCCTCAAAGGAATTAACTGCGTTGGGCAATGTAGGCAGTCTTTGCTCGTTGGTACAGGGAGTCAAGTTTTGCTTTGATTTCAGGAGTTCGGGTAGTAAAGTAAATCTGAAATCGGCCAGATCCAGTTATTTTTTCAACAACTTTAGCATAAATATCTTCACTCATGTCGGCTGGATTATTTGACATTAGTAAATTAAGCTTAATATTACTTAGGGGCTTGGGTATCGCATAGGTTTCTGGATGCTCACACCGAACCTCAGCTCCATTACTTGAGAGCTTAATTAGGGTTCCTGGAAAGCTCGAATCATCAATCCGCTTACCATCTAAAAAAGAATATTGAACCTGAATTTCTTGTGGTAAAGGAAAAAACTGTTCTTCAGTTTTCGACAAAAATAAGTTGTAATTCCCGCTGATTCCCCCAACGTCATAGATGGTAATCGGATGTTTAATTCCTTTGGGTCTCACCCGTTTTTGCCCGTCAATTTTCGCGATTGATTCAACTTTTTTTAAGGTTGACTCTGAAATGAGAATTTGACCGCCAACGGTATAGGATTCGATGCGAAAGGCTAAATTGACATCCTTTCCAATGACGCTGTACTTGGCGCGTTTCTCGGAACCAATATTCCCCACTACGACAAACCCTGTACTTAGACCGATTCCCATTTCTAGTTTCGGGAAGCCGAAGCGCTCCATTTCTTCATTCACCAGAGTCATTTCTAGCTGCATTGCGATCGCGCAGGCTACAGCTCTGACGGCATCATCGTCTCTGACCGTAGGAGCCCCGAAGACAACTAAAATACCATCGCCCATGAACTCATCAATGGTTCCCTGATACTGGGAAATGACATCTGCCATGCATCCCAGATAAATGTTGAGAATTTTAACGATCTCCTGCGGCTGCAATCGTTCGGATAACAGCGTAAATCCTCTTAAATCGGAGGTGAGGATAGTGACTTCTCGATTCTCACCACCTAGTTGTAAGCCTTCAGGACTTTCTAGTAACTGGGCAACGATAGAATCGCTTAAGTAACGACCGAAGGTTTTCCGAATTTCTCTAGCCGTGCGAGCAATATAAGCGGTAATTGCGATCGCAGAACCTGAGAGTGATAAAAAGGGAGGAACGAGCGGTATCCACCATCCTCCCAAGAAAGCCGCATAAGTCACTACCAGCAAAACACCCGCTCCCAAAATAGGACTGGCAGGCCTTTGAAATAAAAGCGATCGAACTCCACTGGCATGTCGTCCTTGCCAAGCCAGAGTTGCACCGACAAAAGACCAGAAGAAAATCCACGCCCCATCCACTACTTTGGGCCAAGTTTGAATTAAGGGGCGTCCTTCCAGGGCTGCACTGAGAATTTGACTGATAACGTTGGCTTGAACTTCTACACCGGGCGTGCGTTCTGGTGATGTGCTCGGTAGGTGCAGTCCGCCAATAGCATCGCTGCTGTAGGGAGTGTAAAAGAAATCGTTGAGGCTAATGGCCGTTGTCCCAATTAAAACAATACGCTCGCGCATCCACTCCGGCGGTATTTTGTTATTCAGTACGTCTCTGAGCGATACAGTACGGAAGCTACCTGCTGGGCCTCGATAGTTCAATAGGATTTGGTACCCTCCCGCATCCGCACCGATATAACCCCCCTCATGAGGTGTAAAGGGATGAAAGAGGGCTTTTCCCCAGTGAAAGATTTGAGGGTTAGCCTGGGTCGGCTGAGGCGCAATATTGTAAGTGTCTAAATACATGGAGGCCAAGACCATGCTAAAGGATGGTACGGGCTGGTTGTTTTTGAACATCGAGAGCAAGCCTCGGCGCAACTTGCCATCGATATCAACCACCACGTTATTACAACCCACCTGTCCCCGCTCGGCCAGTATGGGTGAGGGATCGATCGCAGAACTCTTGTCCTCCCCATTAATTAGCTCAATGCCAATCAAGTTGGGTGTAGTTTCAAAGACTTTTCGCAACTCGGCATGACCCGGTTGAACAGGAAAATTGCGATACAAATCGAGACCAATTGCCCTAGGGTTTTGAGCTTTAATTTTCTCAATGAGTTCAGCGAGTACGGCATCTGGAATCGGCCACTGCCCGATCTTTTTTAAATCCACCTCATCAATGGCAACAATTACAATGCGATCGTCAACCGGTTCTCGCGGACGCCAGCGAAAAAATTGATCGAGCGCGGCCCATTCCCAAAGCTGCAACCAACCGAGCAATCGCAGTGCAAGAACAATACCAGCAATGGTTGGAGCGGTTATCCAAACCCTGCGCCAGTCCCAAATTTTTCGTTTGAGCGTTCTGTGCATCATGTATTTTATGGGAGTTAGTAGTTATAGCAGTTAGCAGTTAGCTTTTCGCGTATCAGCGTGTTTGTTTTCCTTGCTCTGTCTAGGTTGCACACACTCGATCTGTAACTCATCCGACTGGAAACCGCTATAGTCGTAGGTCGGGACTGACTTTGGCACCCCGGTGGATGAGACTCCATTCTAGTGAACTACCATCTGGCAATGTTCTAACTGCCACTAACGACTCACTCAGGACTTACGCAGGGACTCCACATATAGGTAGGAAGGGCGCACGTCGGTGCGCCCCTACTCAGGGTGGTTCAAAAGGGAATTTGCGTCAGTCCTAAACTAATGACGAATCTCCTAATACCAAGTTGCATTCATACGTAGCACATTCATTTTCTCCCCATCACCCCGTCTCCTCGTCTCCTCGTCACCCCGTCACCCCGTCACCCCGTCACCCCGTCTCCTCATCTCCTCTCACCGTCTCCCCGTCTCCTCGTCTCCCCGTCTTTCTCAACTACTATGTCTGAGCGCAACTTCGTATAACCTCAGTCGGGGA
>DATNPC010000472.1:0-5540 GCA_036703375.1 Allocoleopsis sp. | reverse complement strand
GTAGACTCCATTGACCCGAAAAGGGTTCATCCTGGCGCATCACCAACAGCACCAAAACGCGGCTTTGCTGAATATCGACGGAGAAGATGACATTATCAACTCCGACTCTAAAGTCGGCTAGTGCTTGTTTTTTTACCTGCTTGGTGCCGCGTCCTGGCATTCGTATAACTGCTCTTGATGGATATAGTGCTCAACAGGAGGCGTTATGACTTCTGAGTCTCCACTTTCACGATACGCTGTAGAGGATACTGCTGGTGCTTGAAGATCTGCGATCGCAATTTCTCCACCTAATCTCTTCAACTCTTCTAGACCTGCCTCGTCTATTTCATAACCCGGACGCGGCACTACCAGCAACCGCACTTGGTTTAATAATTGTTCTACTTGATACCAGCGTGGCATCTGACCGATTAAGTCAGAACCAATAACCAGCGTTAACGTAACCTGTTCGCCCCAGTGCTGTCTGGCCTTGCCAATCGTTTCCAAGGTTCTGGGACTGCTGAGGGACTGGTACAAGATAATATTTTCTCGCGGCGGTTGAATCTCCTCGATCAGTAACCGTAGCATGGTCGCTCGATGCTCTAACGGAGTCTGGTGAGACTTAAACGGGTTATCCGATGCCCAAACCGCTACTAAATCGTAATGATGAGATAGCCACTTGAGAATGGCTTGATGACCGGATGTTGGTGGGTCGGCACTGGTACCGAATAAAGCAATATTGACCATGGTTAGTTGTTCGTTGTTGGTTGTTCGTTGTTAGTGGAGACAAGAGGAGCCGTTCCTAACGTGCTTACGTGCAATCTACTCATCGAATAATCTGTACTCTTCAACTTTGCGATGAAGATTCAACCCTCTCTAGTCTCCGCTTTGTGGTTTCGGTCAGTTGTTGGAGAGCATCGGAGATTTCCACCGATAGCGGAGTTGGGCGATTGAGTTGGCGGGTTGAGGGGGCAAGACTGGCAACCGAGGCTAATGTCCGTTTTTGAATTTCTGCAAGGGTTTCCGGTGGCTGTACCCGTTGACCGTTTTTAACCACGAGTTGCAGTAGAGGTTGCTCGTTTTCCAGGGGAGATTCAGCCGCCAGTGCTAAGCGGTCTTCGATCGCTTGGTTCTCGGATATTTGGCGGTAGATTTGTTTGCGTCCGGGATAGGTGACTTTGTGACTCGACTGCTTCATGGTAGCAATACCGTCGATTTCGACCAGTTTATAAACTCCATTGACCGGTGTGCCGGTAACGAGTCGCGTTCCCAGTCCGTAACCGTCGATACAAGCCCCCGCACGTCTGAGCGAGGCAAGTTGGTACTCATCCAAATCTCCACTGGCAAAGATCGTGGCATGGGGCAAAAGCGATCGCACTTTTTTGGACAGTGTCGCTAAATCTCCAGAATCTAGGCGCACGCCACTCACGGTGATTTCTCCTGCTTTTTCCCGTTGAGCCAATGTCTCTACCGCTGCAACGGTATCGTAAGTATCTACTAATAAGACGGAATTTGGGAAATACTGATAAAATGCCGTGAACGCATCCTGCTCGCTTCCCGATGTTGCTGCGATCGCCATTACCAAAGAATGAGCCATCGTTCCACTCGGCTGACGCCCTAACTTCAGCGCGGCCAGTACATTTGATGTCGCATCCATCCCCCCTGCCAACGCCGCCCGCGCCGCCCAAAGAGCGGCCTGAGGACTAAACGCTCGTCTCGTACCAAACTCCAGCAGCTTAGCGTCTGACCCTACGACATCTCGCATCCGTGCTGCCCTTGTCGCCACCAAACTCTGATAGTTAATCGTATTCAAAATGTAGGTTTCTGCGATTTGCGCCTGCCATAGCGGTGCTTCCACCCGCAAAAATGGCTCGTTTGCAAAAATTGCCGTTCCTTCTGGCACTGACCAAACATCGCCCGTGAAGCGTCCTTCGGCGAGGATTGACCAAAATTGCGCTGGTGCGCCCTCAAAAATTCCTGTGGCTTGCAGTGCCTCTAACTGGCGTTGAGTGAAGTGAAACTTTTCCAGGTAATCTATTACCTGTGCCAGTCCCATTGCAATCAGATAGCCAAAGTCATCCGGTAAGTGCCGCACAAATAGCTCGAAGGATGCCGCTCGTTGCGCTAACCCTTCACCCACATAACAAGCCCCCATCGTTAACTGATAAAGGTCAGTCAAGAGGCTATAATCCTCTGCATTCAGGATTAGTTCTTGGTCTTCCAGTGTTGTGGTCGAGAGCATAGTGTTCAATTCCAGGCACTCCCGGTCAGTGAAAGTTTTTATTGCCTAACGTTAGGAGGCAAGATTATTGCTTTAATTATAGTAGAAAACACCAAAAATACTATCACTTCATCCTTATTTATTCATTCTTACTCTTGACGTAGGTCTTTTTGGCGCTGGTTAGCGAATAGGTTATATATTAGGGCAATAATTGTTTACATTTTTTAATGGTGTTCTTGTCTAAAACTTCCCCGAACAAAAGCAGGAATACCGATAGCAGGTATCTATCTAGAAAATAGACTGGGAGACGGAGAGACTGGGGGACGGGGAGATGGATTTTCATCCTTTTGTTGTAGGCGCAGCCCATGGGCTGTGTCTCCTAGCCGAAGATGGGGGAACTAGTGCAAGAAGGCAGAAGTAAGAAGGCAGAGGGCAGAAGGGAGGAAAGCTGTTGTAGTAAGCTTTTCAACCTTTTTTAACTGGTGGGTTATTTCTGCCGCGCTGCACTAGGCTATAGCTTTACAAACAGAAGTAAATGTAGAAGTTTAAAGAAAAAGCGTTCTATTACTTTAGGTATTAGAAAAGTATTGCAAACATAATCGAACAAATATTGCAAATGCATGAATTCAAGCAGGAATTACTCATAATTCAAGTAGAACCGCTATAGACTTAACTTCGTTTCAATTCAAAACATCGTTCGAGATTTTACCTATCAGGAGATAGAGTGCCATGAGCATTTACAAATTATTCGACAGCGTGACTCAGTATATTTCTGGCGCAGTGGTTAGGATTTTTGGTCCTACGGATGATGCTTACCCTGCGACTGGCGTACAGCCCTTTAGCGGCGAACCCTTCCAGAAAACGAAAAAACAGGATTGGTAGTTATTGACCCCAGTGCTTGTGCAATTATTCAGGTTTTTTCCTAGCAAATCGGCGAGACAACTCTTTTCTCTCGCCGGTTTTTGTTGTTATTGATTCATGGCTGTACTGTGACAAGACGCGATAGATGGAGTTGTCCCAGCGTGCGATCGACAACCACAATTTAAAACCCCGACTCAAATGAGAGCCAGGGGCTTTATCTTATAGTTGTATTACAGCCGATCGTCTAGACGTTTACTACCTCCGACCGCTCTGATAGGGAGTTTAGTCCCCCTTTGGTAGTAACGAAGTGAAGGAAGCGACAAAAACTTCACACCGTTTTGATTCAGCTGCTTTTTAATTCGTACCGTCTGTACATTTGTCGTCGCTCTCCTTCAATGTACAGTTCTGGGACACAGCGGCATAACTCCCGTCCGGCACTCTTTTTTTTTGGGTACTAGACCAACGGTCAATTAACTTTTGCTTGTTAACCTGCAGGTATAAAGGTGATTAACTCACTGTCGGCCCAGAGGGATCAACTCAATCCATGACAATACAAATAATTACATGAAACAAGGATCTAATTCTTTAAAAGTTATAAAGAACAGACCCTAAATAGAGGTAATACTGAAACAATACTGTAACAATTGCCCGATTGTGACCAGTGCGATCGCTCTCGCCGTGTAGCTACGATCGCGCTTCTACGAGGGATGCAACCTGGCGCAGGCGATACTGTCTCTCGTTGAACTGCTTTTGTTCTGCCGTTAATATATCGTAATCAGCTGGGGGTCGCATATCCCATTGAACCTCAGCAAACACGAGTAGGCTGGTGGTCATCACCATGGCCGTAGTGAGAAACTGCCAGCCACCGACATAAGGTAAGAGGCACATACCGATCAGGTGAACGCCACTGGCGACTGTAAAAGCACGCGATCTCATTCCCAGTCCTGTACACAAGTAACCCAGGGCGCTTAGTCCTAACCATAAGTGGCAAAGGTACATCAAGATTTGACCCCAGCCCAGGCAGATGCTCAAATCCGTAAGAGTGACACCTGCAAGCATCAGCCCTACCCAGGAATAGAGTACCCACCGAAGACGCTCGACTTTTACCCAAAAGTGAGTGAGCACTGTCATACCCACTGTTCCTAGTACAGTGAGTCCCGACCACAATCCAGCTTGAATGAACCAACTAATCGGTGCGAACTGAGCTGTGATAAAAATGGCGGCTGAAATGAGACCCCAGAGAACAAAAACTTGGTCAATCCGGGTGTACATTCCAGAAAACAGAGTTTTCTGTCCAACTTTAAGATGCAAGCATAACAGACCCTGGCGATCTTGGTAGTCTAGCGCTTCCTGCTTGCAACGGATGATTGGCTCTGTGGGATTGAAGAAACTCATCAGGTACTTACCTGTAGAAATAATTTGCTTCGGGATAAAAACTCTTTCTTGTAATATATCTTAAACTAATTCAACAATACTACATCACTTATTGTTGAGCTACTCGTTCTTTGAGTGTCGCTTAGCTCCAATAGATTAACGATAGAGCCGTTAGCGCAATAAAACTTCAGCGAAATCGCTGAAAATTGAGTGATTGCTTCCGCATTTTGGCTGAAATACATGGTATTCGCCATTTGGCGTATGAAATCCGCAATTAGTAATACGACCTAAGTAGGATGTTCCTGAAAGGCGAACGTACTAGAATTCATACTTTTTCACGATCGGGAGCTTGATTCCCCGTTACCGAATGAGTAGAAAGTAGCCGCTGCTCGTTATACGTTGAAGTACTGAACCATGGCGCTAGAGAGCTGCTGTCACACAGTTAAGTTGCTATGCTTTGTTAATCTCCAAGTCCCAGCCTAGGAACCTGGCACTGCAATGCCTGTAGGCATTGCAACTTGACTTTCCCGGAGTTGTAGCGGAAACCCTTGGAACCAAGGGAACGGGAAATTGGGAATTAAAAATCCTTTGGTTTAAACGCTTTTGAGCGAAATCATCCTTCTCGATCGCTCGCTGTCAATACAGGAGAAACTCTTATCTTGATATCAACTACCAAAAGTTGCAATTTGATTTAAATAAAAGCCTAGGGCTGCACTAGCTAGAGGCACTGTCAGATTATCGATCCCTAATTTGGAGAAGGCTTCTAACGTTGTAGCAACAATAGCGATCGCAACAGGTATCAACCAAGCCTGCCAAACATTACCCTGGACAACTAAAAGAATCAAACTGCTAACCGCGTAAGTGGTTAACGCCATAGTTAGAGAACCTTCCCAGCTTTTCTTAATTCCCCAGATTTCGTAGCGGTGTTTACCGAATTGCTGACCGACTAATCCAGCCAGTCCATCTCCCCACGTCATCACCAAAATACCAATCGCCGCATATTCAAATCGCGCGATCGGCCAAAACCAGGCAATGAGAAGGCCGATACTCAAGGCATAAAAGAACGTACCCCAGCTTTTGCGCCCAACGCTGTTGATACCCGGTAAGA
>DATNPC010000471.1:0-4496 GCA_036703375.1 Allocoleopsis sp. | reverse complement strand
TCTACATACAGTACCAAAAGTGTCGGTTTGTCCTGCTTCAAGGCCTCAGCCAGACTCATACGTGGCGCAATCAGTCCACCATTTCCGGCATACAGAGCAAAGACGTTGCCCTCATACTTATCATCATTCAACCCTGCCAGGGCTTCGGGGGTTCCCAACAGCAGCAGGCAACCCAAAAGAACCACTAAGCTCACCAAGCGACGAGAGGCCAGATGCCTCCTTCTGTAAAACGTTGCCAGAATTGGACGTATAAAGTATCTCAAGCGGAAACTCATAATAAAGCGACAATGAAACCTCTATTTTCTCTTACTACGCTTTCGGTTGACCTGTCTTCCCTAGTTTTTATTAACGGTGAATTATCCGGTGCATATCTGAAAACCCTGATTTCGGCTGTAGCGAGCAGATGCTGTGTCCCAAATCATCGAAGATGTAAATTGTCAACTAGAGCGATCTAAGGCAATTAGCTGCAATTTAATAGCACTCAATAATAGATAAAGGCTGGGCAATCGTTATGACTACCCAAGCCTAGAGGTGACTAATAGAGAGGATGAAAAAAATAACAAAGATTAACTGCCAATGGCAGAGAGATTGAGTTAAATTTTTTCAAGATTTATCATAATACAACTTACTTTCTGCCTTCTGCCTTCTGCCTTGCCTCAACGACAACTATTAATACCCACTGACTTAGCTTTCCTTATCCCAATGATTATACTTCAGCCAAGTCATAACAGCCTGAGGTTCCCAGCTTTGGATGACGGTTTGAATACCGGCTACGGCGAATACATAGACAATAAAGTGTATGACGCTATTATCATTATATTGCAGTATCCAAAACGCCGCTAAACTAGCCCACATTCCAATACAATAGGGGCAATTTAATCCTTTACCTATCCAGGTTTCTTGCTTGGGATCGAAACGACCGCGTACTCCGGCAAATAGACCAAATGGTCCTGTCTCAAGTGCTAACATTCTTGCCACTCGATAGGACGCTAACGCGGAGACAATCATGGTAAAGACTGTATCACTGATTAAGAGATTGTCTGTCATTTCTCTGTACCTACAATTATTAGCTTGGCTTGAGTATTCATACTCCCACTCTAGCCGATGCATCGAGAGTGGCTACTAGTCTATTGTTAAGTTTATGAATTCTTTAAATATAGAAAAACAACAAAAAGATTGCTTTTCTAAGCTATTGAGTCACGGCAAAACTTACAGAAATCTTTACACTTGGACTCATCGTAAATTCTGACGCAAATCCGTCACAGGGTCGTCGAGAAAGAGATAGAGAAAGATAGCTGATGGTGAAGAGGGAAGAAGGGGATCTGAGCCAGGTGTTTCAAATCTTTAAAAAAGTTTTAACCGATCGCCTGCGATCGCGACTATGATTAAAAGAAGGAAAGTTATAATCTGCACAAAAAGTTTATAAATCTTTACGCGTAGCCTAACGTTGTCGCGGGCAGTAAGACTAAAAGTGCATCTCCACACCACTTCTTAAGTTACTGAACCCGTGCTACCCGAAAAAGGGTATGAGTTTTTGCGATCGGGGTGATTGCTACCAAAGTATGCAGCAACCGTTTCAGCGGGCGCTCGTCCGGCTGGCTTGGCTGTCGATGGATTGAAGGCTTGTTCAAAAGCCTTCAATCCAAGATTCGATAGCCAGCCTCAGCGTGTCGCCTAGGCTGAACAACGGTTGAACCGTGCGAAAATTACTGCGCTTCGACCAAAACTAGTTCCCTCCTCATGACAAACCCATTCAATTCAGCAGTCTCGGTTATCGAACAAGGCTCATCCGAACGAGCGGCTAGAGCGTTATCCCATCCAACAGCCGTTGCGAAGCCCCGCTGGCAAGCCTTTGGCTTGACACTGTGTTTGAGCGTCGTTTCGGCATTTGGTGTTGGGGTAACTAGCTATTACATTGCTAACCACTCTGCGGTGAAACAGGTGGCTCAAACTCGGCATGATGAAACCTCAGGTTCTTTAATCCTCCAAAAAAATTTACTGCTGACATTGATATTGGCAACTAGCGTAACCGCATTACTAGCCAGCGCGATCGCATTAGTCATTCTACGCAAAAATTGTTCAACTCCCCTCTCAGAAAAAACACGTTTATTAGGAGAGATTGCCTCCCAAGCTCAACAGGTAGAACTCGATGACCTCTACCAACAAGCGGTTGATGGAGCGCGAACCATTTTGGGAACTGACCGGGCGATTGTTTATACGTTCGATGCGAATTGGCATGGAACTGTTACCGCTGAATCCGCCGCACCTGGAGTCACTCCGTCACTGGGTCACCAAATTGTAGATCCCTGCATGCAAGAAACAAAAGGTGGACTCTATCGGAATGGTCGCGTCTATGTCGTGAATGATGTTACCCAAGCCGATTTATCGGAGTGCCACCTCAAGCTACTAGAAAAGTATCAGGTCAAAGCTAATATGGTGGTACCGATTCTCAAAGACGACCAACTACTGGGTTTACTGATTGCTCATCAATGCGATCGCGTGCGGGTTTGGCAACAAGATGAAATCGATTTCTTCGTTCAGTTGGCGTCTTTGATCGCACTGCGAATTAGCCAAAAGAACTTTCTTCAGCAACGGGCAAAAGCGAGACAAGTTAGCTCATTTTCTCAGGTTTCTTTACGCATTCGTCAATCGCTCGACCCCGAGCAAATTTTTAACACGGCTGTCACAGAAATTCAACAAGCCCTGAATGTCGATCGCGTACTGATTTGTCGTCTCGACTCTAGCCTCAAAGATGGTACGGTCATCGCGGAGTCGGTACTCTCAGATTGCCCGAAAATGTTGGGGCTCAAGCTCGCCGATGTCGGCATTGCCCCGCGTCATCTAGAGCAGTTTACCAGCGGCTATGCTCGTCCCATCGATTATTTTCAGGAAGACGCCGAGCACAATCAGACGAACAGCGTTCTCACGACTCGATACCGAGTCAAGGCGAGTTTAGTCGCTCCCATTCAAACGAGCGATCGCTTCTTGGGAGTCATTATCGCGCATCAATGCTCGGCTGGACGTACTTGGGAAGAATCCGCGATCGACCTATTTGGCGATATAGCCATGCAAGTGGGCTTGGCACTCGAACAAGCCGCGCTGCTCAAAAGCGTGACCAATGAGGCAAAGCGGACTCAGTTCTTGGCAGATTTTACCGCTCGCATTCGGCAATTCCTCAACCCCCAAGACATCTTGAGTATCTCCGTAGACGAGGTGAGAACTATCCTGGAAACAGACCGCGTGCTGATCTATCGCGTCCATCCAGATGGCAGAGGTGGAGAAATTACCTCGCAAGCCGTTGCTTCAGGCTGGTTGCCCGCGCAGGACGAACTGATGACGCAACTCGTCAAGTTGGAAAATTTTCAGGAGTATAAAGCTGGAAGAGTGTGGGTTACTCACGATCTCGATCGCGAAAATCTGACTCCAGATCGGTCTAAGCTGCTGGAGCGACTGCAAATTCAAGCTAGTGTGGTTGCTCCCATTTTAGTCGGCGATCGCTTGGTGGGTTTGTTGTGTACTCATCAGTGTTCGGATAGTCGCAACTGGCAACAGTCGGAATTTTATTTTCTCCAGCAGTTGGCGGTGCAAATTGGTTTTGCGATCGAACAGGTTCATCTCGTCGAGCAGGTGCAAGTGGTTTCTCAACAGCAACAGCAGCAAACCGAAGAGCTCCAGCGTCAGCTCTACAGCTTACTTCAGGATGTTGAACAAGCCGCCGAAGGCAACCTGACAGTACGGGCTGACGTGACGGAGGGGGAAATCGGAACCGTTGCTGATTTCTTTAATGCTCTGGTTGAAAATTTGCGGGAAATCGTGACGCAGGTCAAACGAGCGACTACTCAGGTGAATGCGTCCCTCTCGACTAACGAACAGGCTATTGTCCAACTATCATCCAACGCGCTCAAACAGGCACAAGAGACAACCCGCACTCTCGATTCCCTGGAACAGATGACGAGTTCTATTCAACAAGTGGCCGATCGCGCTCACCATGCGGCAATTGTAGCCCGTAATGCCTCAGAAACTGCCCAAGTCGGAACCCAAGCTATGGAACGCACGGTGGAAACGATTTCAACATTACGGGACACGGTAGCCCAAGCGGCTAACAAAGTCAGGCGTCTGGGTGAATCCTCTCAACAAATTTCTAAGGTGGTTGCCCTGATTAACCAAATTGCGCTACAGACCAACTTGTTAGCCATCAATGCAGGAATTGAGGCCGCTCGTGCGGGAGAAGAAAGTCAAAGCTTTGCTAATGTGGCCAAGGAAGTCAGCGAACTAGCCGCTCGTTCCGCCAACGCGACGCGAGAAATCGAAATGATCGTGGAGACAATCCAAGCCGAAACGAATCAAGTCGTTGAGACGATGGATTTAGGAACGATGCAAGTGACTCAAGGGACTCAGTTGGTGGAGGAAACGAAGCAGAGTTTGAGTCAGATTTTGGACGTATCTCACCAAATCGACCAGTTAGTGGCTTCCATTTCTGCGGCTACGGTGTCTCA
>DATNPC010000470.1:0-15259 GCA_036703375.1 Allocoleopsis sp. | reverse complement strand
GCTGCCGAGACAATTGTTTGATTGAGAGATTCTTGAACGGATGGTGCTGAAGGTGGTGTATCTGCGAGTATGGTTTCTGGCATCACCGACACTGGTGTTGTTGCCATTTGCGGTAGAGTGGGTGTGGCTACTACCGTTGGGTTCTCTCGCCACCGACGTGCAAATTCGGCTAAGAGGTCTACAGGAAGTTGCTGTTGCAGCCAAGCGATCGCTAAATCTTGTTGGGGTAGTCGTTGATAGTAGTTGAGAGCATCCAGAAGCTGTAACGTGTCTTGCTGCCGTACCGTTGCCGTGTTCGCACCGAGCAATTGCCCTGCATACAGGTTAGCGCCAATCCCTGGCGTACTGAACGCTGGCTCTACAACCATCGAACTGATTGGATTGGCTGTAGTTGATGTCTCCTGTAAACCTGTATCAATGAGTCCTTTGTAATAAAAATACCAAAGTAGTGCCGCTGCTCCTATTTGTTCCGATCGCGCATTCGGGTCAAAAAAATTATCGGCAACAAATTTCCCTCGATTGTTACCCGAACCGAAGTGATTGGTGCCATTCCAAAGATACTCGGAGTTCAGTCCGCGCAGGGCATAATTCCAGCCATTCCACGCTTCAAACCGCCACAGCCATGCCCCGATAGAGCGGTCTTGAGTCGTATCGAACAGCTTCCAACGCAAGGCATCGACGGCACTTTCCACAAAGGTATAGGCTAAGCCGTTGGCGGGTAGAGCTTCTGGTCGATTTGCTGGTTCATGAACGGTGCGGTTTGTCAAGGGGTCGCCGTTATGCAGATGAGCCTCGCGAAACCCTAAGTCTCGGTAGTGTAGGATGCCGACAAACCACCAAGGGATGAAGGTTTGCCTCTCGATCTCTGCATAATGCGATCGCAGATTGATGATAGTTTCAGCAGCCCTGGCAAGGTGTTCTAGCCAGCTACTTCTGATTTGACAAGTTGCAAAAAGTTGTTCGTAGCGGGGTTTGAGAGCATAAAGCTGGAAATCATTCATAAGACTTCCTTAGAGTGGAGCAAACTAATTCTGTCGGCTGAACCTGTTAAAAATCTACCAAGGATTATTCTTGCGCTACAGAAAACTTGAAAAATAGTTAGATTTCGCGGTTCTGAGCAACAACGTCTCAGGATGTAGGGTGGGCACTGCCGGTCAACGATAGAATCAAGTTTTCAAGTTCTTGTCGGCAGTGCCCACCTTCCGATTATCTCCTCGTCTCCCCATCTCCCCGTCTCCCAGTCTCCCAGTCTCCCCGTCTCCCCGTCCCCCAGTCTCCCCGTCTCCCCATCTCCCCATCAGCATCAATCCACGATTTCAATGCACAACCGCTGATTACTCAGGCGCGCTGCGAACCAAAATAACGGTGCTATTGACACCCCGCGCGATCGCTTCTGGTATATTTCCATTCACGACTTGTTGCAATAGCCCTTCGCGACTCGCTCCCAAAACCACGACATCGCACTGCTGGGCATGTGCCAGATGAACCACGGCATCCGAGACGGAATACGAGCGAACCGGAAGTGTCGTCACCCGGCACGAGAGTTTGTGGCTAAGTAAATCAGCAGCTTTTTCTAGTCCAGTCGTGTCCGGAAACGGGATCGAAGGGGCAAACACTTGGACGACATCGATGTTCAGTTTTGAGCTGTGGGATGCTAGAGCGGGTAAGAGTTTTAGGGCATAGCTTGAGTTTGGTCCCCCAGCGATGGGTAGTAACCAACGGTTCCAGGCTATTGGTAAGGGGCAAGACGCAACCATGGTGCCATCGGAGAGGACTTCATCCCGATGTCCGAGTTTTACCAATACCAATTCGCAGGGTGCTTGTCGAATCAATGTATCGACAACATTGCCAAAGACTCGCCCAGGACTCGTGGGTGACTCTGCTTTCCATCCCATCAAGATCAGACTAATATGTCGCTCCTTGATCGTTTCTAGAATCGCTTGCGCCGTGTCGTGGGATGCCCGAATTTGCGTGTGGACGGGAATTTTCCACTCACGACCCAATTTTTCCGCCAGACGTAGCAAACGACGACTTCTCGTGGTTTGGACGGGGGTTTGAGCGGGGTTGTTATGACGGGGGATGGGAATAATTTGGAGACACTCGATTTCGTAATTGCGATCGCTCGCGATTGCTCCTGCTAATTGCAATAGTACGGGAGCAGTCTGCGGATTAGCTAGAGGAACGAGGATACGGCCTTTCCCAATCGCCGGGGCGCGAGTTTGATAGACGACATACGAAGGTTCTGGACGTGGGCCGACCTGCTCGTTGTCACCACTGAGCTTATCGGCTTCTGCACGAATAATATCAGCGCGGGTAATGATTCCCACCAGCTTGCGATCTTCCGTCACGGGCAAGCGGCTGAGTTGATAGCGGTTGAGCAGATAAAGCACCTCGCTCAACGTATAGCCAGGGTTAACGGTTATCGGGTGGGGAGTCATCAGTTGAGTCAGGGGCGTCTCCCCAGGCAGTTGCCGTTGAGTAGCATTGGCAATGTCTGTCTGAGTGATAATACCGACCAACTCGCCGTTATCGACGACGGGAAAACCGCGATGATGGGAGCGAGAAAACGCTTGAACGGCTTCATCCAACGTCATCTGACTCGCCAGAGTTTCAACCCGACGCTGCATCAAGTCAGCGGCCGTTAACCCAGCCAATGAACCCTGTTCCGTCGGTTGAGTGGGTAAGGTGTAACCTTTCCACTCCAAAAGCCGCTGATACAGCGACCCTTTGGCGACTTTATCGGCAATCAGGTAAGACACCCCGCAAGTAACCATTAAAGGTAGTACGAGATTGAAATTGGTTGTCATCTCAAACACGATGACAATTGCCGTTAGGGGGACTTTGGAAACGGCACTAAAAAAAGCTCCCATCCCAGCCAACGCATAGGTCGTTGGTGCGCTTAATCCTAGTAAATTATACTCTCCAACCCCCACTAGATAGCCAAGTGCAGCCCCTAAAACAAGGGAGGGGTGAAATAAGCCTCCAGGTGCTCCGGAACCGTAAGAAATTAGGGTCAGAATGAAGTAGGCGACAAACGCAAAGCTCGTAAATTCCCAACTCGCTTCACCGGTCAGCAGCAACTCCCGCAAGCCATTGTTGTTGCGAAACGCAGGTGGCAAGAGGGCAACAACGCAGCCACAAATCATCCCCGCTAAACCAATTTTTACCGGTAAACTCAGGTTTAGGCGATCGTAGAGGTTCAGACTGGCGAGCAATCCCTGATTAAACAGCGCACCGAACAATCCCGCCAAGACACCTAATAACAAATAGAAAGGAATCTCTGGTGCCGTAAAGCTGATAGACAGATGACTCAGTTGCAGGTTGAGATCCAAACTCCGACCACCTAACAACCGCGAGACGACAGCACCAATAAAGGAGGCAAGAATCGCTGTCGTCAGCGTTAGGTTCGATAAATCTCGCAGCAGTTCTTCGATGATAAACAGAATGCCCGCCAGGGGCGCGTTAAACCCGGCTGCTAACCCAGCCCCGGCACCGGCCGCAATCATCTGGCGGCGATGTTCGGGAGACGTTGGTACCCAATGACTCAATTGAGCGGCTAAAGCAGACCCAATGTGTACGGTTGGCCCTTGTCGGCCCAATGTCAGTCCAGCCGACATCGAAAGGATGCTGGTGACTAACTTGACAATTGCCACCCGAAGATTGAGCGCAATGGGAAACTGAGCCAGTGCGCCTTTAATTTGAGGAATGCCACTCCCCGTTGCCTCTGTACCCCAACATTCAATTAAAAATCCGCAAAGGAGTCCGATAGAAAGTCCAATCGCGGGTAAAATCAAGCTAGCCGGTAGCTGGTTAGAGGCTTGAATGCGAAACGAGCCAAGCCAGCCCGCACTTTGCTTGAGCAAGACAGCAGAGAGTCCGGACACAAGACCAATTAAACAGGCTTCCGCGATCGCAAGGCGTCGTCTTGGGAGTAGCCATTGGCGGAAGCCCTTGGGAAGGGAAATTAGCGGCGTTGCCATTAGTCAGTAGCAACAAAATAATGGGGCAGAACTAATGAAAATAACGTTATATACCTTCCCAAAGATAATAGCAATTCAAGTCTATCAGTTAGGATTGGTTAAAGCCACATTTGCCAGCTTTTATGATTAACCCAGACCCATGAGAGCCACTAAGGATTTTAAATCTGGTACTTCTACATCGGGAGTTGCACTAGCTGGAGATGTTGCACCCGACCCTTCTTTTCCTTTTCTCCGATTCACCCATACCGTGGTTAGACCGATACTTTTTGCGGGAATTATGTCGTGATAAATGCTTTGGGCAATGTGTAAAAGTTTTTCGGGAGCGATGCCCATTCGTTCAATTGCCAAAGCAAAATTTTGCAAGGACGGTTTGTAGGATTTAACTTGTTGGGCTGTGACAATCCAGTCAAATTCTACCTGAAGCTTTTTAGCAGTAGCCGCAAATAAATCATCATCAATATTAGAAATAATAGTAAGTTTGTATCGTTTCTTTAGTGCTTGCAAGGCGGCGATCGTATCGGGGAAGGGTTGCCAATCTTGGATAGAGTCGGCTAAAGCATCTAATTCTGATTCAGATGGTTCAAAATCAAAGGTTTCCCCAAAAACCTGCATCACGCGTCTCAACACTTCTCGGTAGTTGAGATAGTCCCCCGATTCGTAAATGGATTCTTGCTGGGCAAATAATTCTAGAATTTCGCGATCGCTAGCTTCAATCTGATAATCAGAGAAGATGGATTTTATCGCAGCTAAAAGTCCACTCTCCCAATCAATCAAAGTTCCATAACAATCGAAACTGAGAACTTCAAATTGTTGAAAATCAATCATTTTAGGTTTTAACGCAGATCGTATGCTACATGAAGTTTTAGCATACTATTTAACGAAAAATCTCAACCGAGACTTAGCAAAGAGTCTAAAGCTCATATGCTTTGGTTCTGTTATCTAGCGCACTAGTTGCCTCGTCAAATAGCAAAATTTGGGGTTTCAATACCAAAGACCGAGCGATCAGAAGCCGTTGTCGTTGTCCGCCGGAGAGATTGCCCCCTTCACTAATCACGGTGGGCATTGCCATAGGCATAGCGGGGATATCGTCAGCGAATCCAGGTACACTCCAGGAAGAATTCTGCCTCTTGAGTCCCTAGCGCCACTGCTGGAGCGTACTAGCAGCTCGATCTTCTGCTTGAAGTTCTGCTAGTTTGGTGCGTGCTAGTGGTAGCTTGAATTTAATTGTTGTTTTTATTAATCAAAAATGAGCAGCTAACTAAATATAATTAGCTGCTCTATGCTCTATTGTTTCATTTACTAGAACGTAAATCTCTTACAACGGCTTCCAAGTCTTCTTAACTTATCATCAATCGCAAACCTTCAGTGCTGCGTCTCGCTCATTATTATTGCCACCTTTGAAGTACACTTCATTGACGAAACCCAATTGTAAGTTGTCGGCCCTAGTATACGCCCACCAATTATTCTCCAAATTCCCTTTCTTGTATTTACCCCAGGAAAATTGGCAATAGAACCAGTTGGCCGTACCACCTTTGTTCAAATACCCAACAACCTTCAGGTTTGCATCAAACACAGGAACATTACCTTGTGTGATAGGGCAGTACTGCACAGTCTCGCCCCACTTATTGGTAGTTGGTTTTCCGCAAGGGTAGTTATCCTTTGCATTAGCTAGCTTGGGCATACTGAGTATCCCACTGCATAACAGGACAGCAGAACTAATTAAGTATACGATTCGATTTGCAGCTTTTTTTGTTGGCTTTTTCATCTTTTACCTTTCTCTTCTAAGCTGTAATTGATGTTGCTTTGATTGGGTGGCTTTGATTCAAACAGAGCTTTAACTACATCATATATAGATACCTTCCATTTCTCGTTACTTCCTGCTTTCTTACAATACTAAAGGCTGTAAATCTCAAGAACAATGCATTATCTTTTGATTCGGACTAGCGATTTTTTCGGCTATGTAGTATTGACCTTTGAAATTGCTAGATTGGAATTCCAAAATATGCCTCAATAAAATACAAGATGGTCTTATTGAGCGCTCGACTGGGTTCGCTGCAAGTTTCTCCACGCTTGGGGCGTGGTTTGGTGATATTGGCGAAACTGACGGAAGAAATGACCCACATTTTGATAGCCCACGGCTTCTGCAATTTCATGAACTGTCTGTTCTGTTTCTAAGAGCAAGCGACGTGCCTCAGCAATTCGCCGTTCTATAATCCAGTGGTTTACTGTCTTTCCCGTTTGGCGTCGCACTAAATCGGTGAGGTACGCTGAAGAGTAACCGACTGCCCGCGCTACATCGGACAGTGCGATCGATTGGTGATAATTAGTTTCAATGAAGTCAAAAATCTGATTGAGCTTTGGATTGGATGGAAAAATTGATTGAGGAACGGTTAATTTGACTGTATCAGTAGGACATTGCTCTGAGAAATTCGTCGGACACCACTGCCTCAAGACTTCCTGTTTTTCTAGTCGAGCCGTAGCATTGGGGCTGTCAGCACTAGATTCTGGAGAAGCGTGAAGCCAACACAGAGACTGTTTCAGTTCCGCTTCTGTCCGTTTGTACTCCGCAATCTCACGAGACAATTGCTCGTTAGCGTTTCTTAATTCAGTGGTGCGCTCTTGCACTCTGTGCTCTAGCACTTCATTGGTTTTCTGGAGGGCGGCTTCTAGCTGCTTGCGTTTGGTAATATCGCGGACAAAGATACAGCCATACTCTTTGCCGTAGTGCTCGACATAAGTAACGGTGATTTCCACCGGAACGCTTAACCCTTCTCTAGTCCGATGTAGAGATTCAACGTAGAGCGAACCTTTCTGCTTAATAATCCTCCAGTGCTTTGACCAAACATTGAGCGAAAAATTTGGGTCTATATCCTGCATCGTCATAGCGAGCAATTCCTCACGGGAATACCCAACCAAACAGCAGGCTGCTTCATTGACGTACACCAGTTTTGCATCGGGAGCTACGCAGAAAACAGCATCTGTAGTTCGATCCATCAGAAACATCGTGAACTGCAAATCTTCTTCTGGCTGCCGTATGAATTGAAGGCTGCGTTGCTTTAAAGTACAGTTGCCAAAAACCATAGTTAAACTCGCTGTAATGACAAACAAGGAGTTAGGGAAATAAGGGGAACTCTAGCCCACATTCCGTCCTGAAAATGTCAAACCTGGATAATTGTCGTTACCAACCTGTATCGGGGAAGAGTTATTTATCTATCAGTGGAGTTTGCCAAAATTTCGCAGCCGACTTCATATCTCACAAATCTTTGCATCTTCAAAAAAACTTTTGAGAACGGCGAAATAATTTAATTTTGGACTGATAACAACGGTTATATCCGATTCCTATGATGATGAATTCCATAAGAGAGGGAATTACTTAAACCTCTAGTCTACTGGTTTCAATCTATCATAAGATGTAGATATAGCGTTTTCAAATAAGACCTGAAAATACTTCGGAGTTTTTCAGCTTTAGCCAACTCATAACGCGATCGCAAAAAGCCAAGTTATGAATAGATCTGGGCTTTTTACAGTTATCACAAGAGACAGTTTGCGAAACAGATCGACAACGAGGTGATAAATAAGGCTATTGACTTGAAAATCAACCGAGAGTATATGGCTTTTGTTGACAAACTGTCGCCTTAAAGCGGGGATTCCTATCTAACTTGCCAGACACCCTCTCAGTTCACGGGATTCTTGTTTCACATGACCATCCATAGTAGCTTGTTGCAAAGCCATAAAAGCTTTTAGATCCTCCGAGCCATATTTGGTTGTGAGAAGCTGCCGCAATCGCTCTTCGGCTTCAACAGTCAGATATCCAGTAGAAAAAGCCTGTTGAACAACATCACGAATTAAAACCATACTCAAAACCAGCGTGTAGTTATGTGGCAGTTGTTCCCGCTAAATCATCGGGAATGTTAGCCGACAGATTGTCGATAATGAAGCAGCGAATAATCATCGCTCCCTTCTAGCCTTGACTAGGGAAGATTGTTGATACGTCGGTGGAATTTACCAAAATTTCGCAGCTATCCCGGCTTTTTACAAAACTTCATATAAAATCCCAAAGAATTTTTTAAAACGGCGAAAATTTTTAATTTAGGTCTGATAACAAACAGTCGAATCAGATTCACGGGATGATGAATTCAAGCAACAGGGAGAGCATCCGTCACTCAAGAGCAGATAAACAGAGTTCTGTTGCCAATGAGCAAGAGTCTGGTTATCTCATGCCGGAGGACATCGATGAACAACTCAGTCAGCTTGTTACCCAAACCTGTAGGCATCCTCATGGCAGCGTCGAACGACGTATTGGCTTAAACCATCTCATCCAAGCCATTATCAAATCCGGCAAACTCTGGTGGGAAAATACGCCTTATTACGAGGATGCGCTACAACAGACTTGGCTGTACCTTTGTCGAAATCTGTGTGAAGCCAATACAGGAGCGCAGTATGACACGGCAAAAGGTCGTGTAACGACGTGGCTCGATCATTATCTCAAAAAACGATTGCTAGATTTTCGCCTGGAGGAGCAAAGGCAGAAGCGAGAGAAAATTTCTCTGCCAACCTCTGATGTTAAACAAACAACTGACCCATTAGAAAATTTGGCTGCTCCCCCTGATATTCAGCCGATTTTGGAAGAAATTAGAAGCTTGGTAGAAACCGATTCAGACGGAGAGTTACGCCGCACTCATATTAAAGGGCGTCCGGACATAACCTGCCAGGTTTTGATTCTGCGGCGATTGCCCCCGAAGGCTGACTGGAAAGTCCTGGCAGCAGAGTTTAATTGCTCATTTTCAACACTGGCTAACTTTTACCAACGTCAGTGTCAACCTCGCTTGCGAAAACTGGGTGAATTGCAGGGATATCTGTAGTGGAGGAAGAAACAAGAATGGCTGACTATACGATGATTCGAGAAAAATTCATACTGATGCCGATTACGCACAGGGCAATCGAGACGGCTAGGCAGTTTTCAGCTCAACAGCTCAATCCACAAGAAGCAGAGCAGGTTTATCTCAACACGTTGGCAGTATGGGCGGTGAATGACTACTTGACGCTACTGGAGTTTGACACCGACTTGAAGCAGAGCGATTGTTGGCACCCAGTTCTGCGGCTGTGTGTGGATGTAGCGGATATCCAGGTGAAAGGATTGGGGAAGTTGGAATGTCGTCCAGTGAAGGTGAGTCGTAGCGCGATTGAAGACAAACAGCCTTTACCATCTCAACCCATTCAGTTGCATCGAGATGTCTCCGAACGAGAGGCAACACCCCTTTGCTTGATTCCACCAGAAGTGTGGTGCGATCGCATTGGTTATATAGTGGTAGGGATTGATGAGGACGCAAAAGAAGCAATCCTACTAGGATTTAGCCCAACGGCTGGGACTGGTGAGTTATGTTTGAGCCAGTTGCAATCAATGGACGCCTTAATCAGACACCTCGACCATCTCGCGCAGTTGCGAGTCAATTTGAGCCAATGGATGCTCAATCGATTTGAGGCGGGTTGGCAGCAAGTTGAATCGCTTTTTGACACAGAACCAGAAAGCTCAGATTCTAGTACCAGCAGTACGTCCGGGTCGAGCTTAGGCCAGTGGTTCCATAATACCTTGGACAGAAGTCGGCAAGCGATCGCCAACCTTTTTAGCTCTGAAAGTGACTCCCAGCTTCAATTTCAAGAAGCCTTAAATTTTCGGCATCCTGAAGCCGCCAATGTCCCGCCAGGAAAAGCAAGAACGCGGCTATTTCCTGAAGCCGATGTCACGCGAGCCAAACTAATCGATTTAGGAATGCAATTCGGGACGAAAAGCATCGCCTTGCTAGTGGCACTCACCCAAGAATGCGATCGCAAAGTTAGTATCCTCGTTCAAGTGCATCCGGCCAGTGATGAACGATATTTGCCACCCCACCTTAAACTCGTTTTACTTTCTGAATTAGGGGAAGCCTTACAGGAAGTCGAATCGAGAGGTCAAGATTTATGTATTCAACTGAGACAATTTAAAGCTCGGCCTGGAACCTGCTTCGATATTCAAGTCGCTCTTGATGATGTCAGTATTAAAGAATCGTTTGCGATCTAATCGTTGACGGGAAATAATGAGTGAACTAGTTGTCTTAAGCCTGGGGCCAGGGAACTTCAGTGAGGGTTTTCCCTCCGTTACAGCGCGGTTGGGAAAACCTGGACATTTCTGGATGCAATTTACTGGTAGTTTACCGCCAGCCCCAGAAATTCCTCAGCTCTACAAAAACTGGCAGCTACTCTATACAACTCTCTACAACTATCGCAGACGTTCCTTAATTGAAATTGCACCAGTAGGCATCACTAATATTTCCGATAGCGCTTTCAGCGATATTTGCCAGCGTTTAGAAACTAGTATCAATACTTGGCTAAGTTCTAAGGGATTTTATAATATTGAGTCGCAACTCAGAACGCAATTAAATCCATCCGAATCCGTTCGAGTGATTATTGAAAGTGATAATAACGATGTATGGCGATTGCCTTGGCATTTGTGGAATTTCTTTAAGGACGCTTATCGTCTAAGTGAAATTGCACTGAGTACTCCAGAGTATCCACCACCAATCCTGTTACAGCCTAAAACTACCAAGACTAAAATCAAAATCTTAGCAATTCTGGGCAATAGTACTGGAATCAATGTTCACAAAGACCTCGATTTGCTCAAGCAATTACCTGGTGTGGAACTCAAGTTACTGGTTGAGCCACAACGACAGGAACTCAACGACAATCTATGGGAACAAGGCTGGGATATCTTGTTTTTTGCGGGGCATAGTTCGAGTCAAGCCGATGCGACAACGGGGCGGCTATACATCAATCAAAATGCTCAAAACAATAGTCTAACAATAGGTGAGTTAAGGGAAGCCCTCAGCCGAGCAATTGCGCGAGGGTTGCAACTAGTCATTTTTAATTCCTGCGACGGGTTGGGATTGCCACGGGACTTGGCAGCGGCGAAACTTCCCCTGCCACTAACGATTGTGATGCGCGAACCCGTGGCTGACTTTGTTGCCCAAGCGTTTTTGAAGTATTTTTTGAGAGCCTTTGCCTATGGAGAACCGTTTCATCTAGCCGTGCGGCAGGCACGGGAACAGCTCAAAGGTTTAGAGGAGCAATTTCCTGGCGCGAGTTGGTTGCCTGTCATTTGCCAGCATCCAGCCGTTATGCCACCGACTTGGCCAGCATTAGGGGGTATTAGTCAATCCTCTTCTGGGTCAAACCCTCCACACCAATGGTTGCCATCTTTGAAGGTTCTGTCTAGATTCACACTAATGAGCTTACTGGCATGCATGAGTAGCTACCTAGTTGCAGGTCACCAAATAGCCGTAGTAATGAATCAATTGGGGCTGAAAAACCACTCAAAGGGTCAGTTATTTATGGCTCAGTGGTACTATCGCATCGCACTCTTACTCGATCCAAAGTATGCACAACCTCACTACAACCTAGCGTGGCTGTGCGATGAAAGCCTGGGCGATCCGAAGTGTGCCAAGCAAGAATACCGGCGTGCTGCGCTACGTGGACTTTCTGAAGCCTATGCCGAACTCGCTCGCTTAGAAATTTTGTACGGTAAGGACAATAATTATGATGCAGCTCTCAAAGCAATCTGGGAAGGTTTGGAGCAGAGCCGCTACAATACTGTGAAAGCCGCCTTGTTAAAAGACCGGGGCTGGATTCGCTGGAAACAAAAGCGCTTAGATGAAGCTGAAAACGACCTGCGAAATGCGATCGCTCTGGTACACAATAGTCCTCATTCTTACTGCCTCTTAGCTCAAGTTTTGGAAGCAAAAGGAAGACAGCAAGAAGCACTGGTAGCATGGAAACAGACTAAACACTACTCGGACTATAACGTTCCCGAACAGGACGAGTGTATTAATTGGGCAAACCAACGTTTGCAAAGCCAGGGAGAGGAGCGATGAAGCCCAGAGTTGCGATTTCTGTCTGTCTGAGCGTGATGTTAGTCACGGTTGGTTGGGATGTTGCCAGCCAGCGAGAGTCAATCACCCCAGTAGCAGCGGCTGTTTCTAACCAAGTCTCCAACGGACAGATTCTCCAAATTCGAGGTAATGTCCAGCTTAAGCGATCGCCTGGGCGCGTCATTCACGCAACCACTGGTACGCGGCTTTATCAGGGGGATAAGCTACTGGCGGCAACCGGGGGGCAAGCTTTGATTCAGTGTGCTGACTCCACCATCCAATCCGTCAATCCTGGCGAGGAGCGCTCCAATCGCTGTCCAGATGCCACCCCACAAGCAGAATGCACTCCTGGCACCTATAAATGTCCTCATCGTGGCGATGAGATTGCTTGGAGAGAGGAAATTCCTTACATTATCAGTCCGCGTCGGACAGCGATACTTGACGATAAGCCCATGCTGCGATGGAATTCGGTACCGGGAGCAAAACGTTACACCGTGAATGTTGAGGGAGACGGCGTGAACTGGACGACACAAGTCAGCGCGACTCAGGTTGTCTACTCTGGACAGCCGCCTCTCAAACCGGGCAGTCATTATTTGCTGAGTGTTATGGCGGATACAGGTGCTTCTTCAGTCGATGAACCTGTAAGACCTGGAGGACTTCATTTTAGTCGGCTGGATGCCAATCAATCCAAGCGGGTTCAGGTTGCCGCCAATCAAATTGCCCAGCAAAAATGGACGAACCAGGCAAAAGCCCTGGCTCTAGCTAATCTTTATACCGAGAACGGTTTGATTGCGGATGCGATCGCTACTCTGGAAAAATTAGTTGAAGGTGGAACTCAGACAGCACCCATTTACCGCACTCTAGGCGATCTTTATTTAAATTACTTGGTACTAGTGCCGCAGGCTAGTACCTACTATTCAAAAGCCGTTCAGCTAGTAGATCCAGAAGATGTCGAGGAACGAACAGCGGCGCAAGCAGGGTTGGAGCGAGTCCAGCAAGCGCTAGGCAATCGGGATAAATCCGTTCGCTGATTGACCTTGTGCTAGATAACCATTCAGCAAGGATAGGAAAAGTCTGACCAAAGAGTCATGCTGCTTCAGTATTACACCAGGCATGATGCTGTAGAAACGGCAGGATTGCTATCGCGCTCCTAAATCATTTATGAGAAGCGCCTTCTTTCCTCATCAACTTCTCTGCGTCCTCTGTGGGTCTATGGTTCGTTAATGATTCTTGCCAATCAAATAGGGTTGCTATATGAGCTTTTCAAATCAGGATTCAAAAAGCCAATTTTGCAGTCAATTGCCACGCCTTTTCCAAAATAATTGGACGCACTTAATGGGCAGAAGAATTAGCCCTTTAATGACAGTATTTTCCTGGAGAAAAATTGCGCCTTTGGCTTTTGTATTAGGAACAAATCTCACTTCAAACCTTGCTGTAGCACAATCAGTTATCCCAGCAGCTGATGGCACTAATACCCAGGTTAACCAACAAGGAAATCGTTTTGATATCCACGGTGGCACTCTCTCCCAAGATGGAGCAAACCTTTTTTACAGCTTTGATAAATTTGGACTAAATTCTGGTCAGATTGCCAATTTTATTTCTCAGCCTCAGATTCTGAATATTCTGGGTCGGGTGGTTGGAGGTGATGCCTCGATTATTAATGGTTTAATTCAAGTTAGTGGAGGCAACTCCAACTTATTTTTGATGAATCCAGCGGGAATTGTTTTTGGCTCGAATGCTCAGCTCAATGTTCCTGCATCTTTCACGGCAACGACTGCCACGGGGATTGGCTTTGGCAACACGAATTGGTTCAATGCTTTTGGGAATAACGACTACAAAAACTTAGTGGGTACTCCCAGTGCCTTTGCTTTTGACCTTTCTCAAGCAGGAAGCATTATTAATGCTGGCAATTTGGCGGTATCCCAAGGGCAGACTCTCACCTTAGTTGGTGGTAGTGTTATCGATACCGGACAACTGGAAGCTCCAGGGGGAACGATTGCGATCGCATCCGTGCCAGGAGAAAATTTAGTACGGATTAATCAACCTGGGCATCTACTCAGTTTAGAGATTGAACCCCCAAGGGACAATAACGGGCAGATACTACCCGTTACTCCTTTAGATTTACCGACTCTGCTAACGGAGAAGACTGGAACTGTAGAGACGGGATTGAGCGTCAACTCGAATGGCATTGTGCAGTTAAATCGCGGTGGTTTTCGCGTCGAGAACGGCGATGTCGTTTCACAAAATGTCACGGCACAGACAGCAACGCTCTCAGCAGCTAATAATCTGACCTTAGTAGAAAGCCAGTTGCAAACTACAGGGGATTTGAATCTACTGGCAGGAAATACGGTACTCGTGCGGGATAGTCCGACCAATCCTTTTATTGCACAATCTGGAGGACGGCTAGAGCTTCAGGGCAACCAAGGGGTAGATATCTTTGCCTTGAATCACCCAGAAAGCGGCTTCTTTTCGGGTGGGGATATGGTGCTGCGTTCCGCTAGTACCGTCAGTGGCGATGCCCACTACTTTAGTAGCGGCAATTTTCGGATCGAACAGCTCAATGGCAGTTTAGGGAGTTTAGAAAGTCCCTACGATCCTGTAATTCGAGCCAGCGGCAATGTGGAATTCGACAGTTATACAGGAGCTTCACTGCACATTCTGGCTGGGGGTTCGGTGACAGTTCAGGGTAATATCACAATTCGGAGACCCGATACAGTAGCTAATTCCATCCAAGAAACTGTTACCCTCTCCAATGGGACAAAGCTTGCCATCAATGGCAACACTCGACCTACCCTCGATATTCGTGCAGGAACTACTGCCTTCGGCACTCCTGGCATTACAGGAGGTACTGGTGGTTTCGTTCCTGGGCCTCCAGGTACTGGTGGTGTTGGCACGAGTGCGAATATCACTGTCACTGGCGCTATCGAGAATCAGGGGGGAGATGTATTTTTAACGAATCAGTATTTTCCTGACACCTCATTACCTGGCGGAATCATTCAAGTGGGAGGAATTAATACAAGTGTAGTGAGCGGTAATGCTGGTTCAGTCACTGTTGACTCTCGCGGTGGTATAACGCTCACTCACAGCTCATTCAGTGACACTGAATCTTTCGCTGTAAAGTCTGCAACGGGTAGCAATCCCAAGAGTAATGGTGGAGCGGTAAGCCTCATTGCTCAGAATGATATCACTATTACTGACAACATAATTTCTTTCGTCGGAACTCGTGGTGCCGGAAATGGTGGTCAAATTTCCCTTACTAGCAGGATAGGAGCTATTAACATTAGCAATGGTCGGCTAGATGCTGGAACAGTTTCTGGTAACGGTGGTAACATCCTTCTTTCTGCTGCTGGTAACATTACCACAGGCACTATCCTGTCA
>DATNPC010000469.1:0-21276 GCA_036703375.1 Allocoleopsis sp. | reverse complement strand
GCTCGGGATGAAACGGGACATGCGGCTTATCTGTTGGAAGCCATGCAGCGTCGTCTGAGTACGGATGCCGTGCAGCAGTTAATCGATGAGTGGCGCACTCGCAAGGTGAATGCTCTACTGGCGATGGTGAATACTATGATGCAAAAGGGGGGAGAATCGCGATCGCTGGTGCAAGATGGTGCGCCGACCGAACTGTCAGATGCGAGTTCCGAAAAGACAGCGTCAGAATTGACGACTGCCTAGGTATCCATTGCTCTGGGGTCAGTTGCAACAGACAACTGACCCTTGACCATAGCAGCATTCAGCTTCAATAATTTGTCGGGCTTGATGAGCAACAGTGTCCTGACTCCAGAGGTTAGGCGTCAAAGTTTTTACTTTTAAAAATATTCTTTAATTTATTGCAACACTTGTCCCACTAATTTTTATTTTTGTATTATTTTTGAGAAATAAACTGGGTGTTGAGGGTGTCTGTCAGCGACCTCTTCTGAACTACAGCGATTTACCAGTTAATGAAATACCGATAAGGGCGCACGGATATACGGCTCTAACAGCTGGACTGAGACCGAGGAGAAAACTGCTGTCAGTCGAGGAGAAGGCACGCTCACTCGATCGCATCTGCTTGTTAGCGATTCATCATCAAATGACGGTCAGACAAGAAAATACCAAACTAGCCAAGGAAGTGATGCACCAAAAATTGCGAGTAAGTGAATGTCTTGGTAGTTTTAAACTGTCTATTCAAAAAGACGTATTGACAGATTTTCAAGTATCAAATACTCGATAATCGTTACATTAATTCTTATCAAAAGGACGTAAATTGAGGGTTATGATTTGAAACATAAACCTCGATTCATTACGATTGGCATGAGTCACCTCAGAAAGAAGGCTGACCTTAGACCATCTATGCTGATGAACTCAAAAGGTGAACAGTGGCAGCCTAGAGCAGACCAAGCCTTACCTAAAAGCACAGCTGAATTAGAAACATTTCAGACGCTGTACGAAACCCTTCCCGGCATTTGCTTTACGCTTAACTTGGCCGGAAAAATTCTATTGGTCAGCGAAGTGGCGGCTGCTTGTTTGGGCTATACTCCCACTGAATTAACCCAAAAATTCATAGCATCTATTTTTCATCCCGAAGATAGAGACAAATGTCAAGCGAAGTTAACAGCTCTCCAACAATCTGCTCAAATTAGTCAATGGCAAGCTCGTCTCGTTGGGAAAAACGGTCATATCATCTGGATCAAAGCACTCGCTCGCTTGGTACCCAGACCCCAATCCTCTCCAATCATTAGTCTAGTTTGCGAAGATATTACCGCTCATAAACAGATGGAGGAAAAGCTGCGGGAGAGCGAGGCGCGATATCGAGCGGCGGCCCAGGGCAGTCTGGATGCCTTTTTTATCTTCCAGAGCGTGCGCGATGAGGAAGGGGAGATAATTGACTTTACGTTTGCCGAACTCAACGCCAACGCCGAAAAGATGATTGCCATGTCTAGAGAAGAGGCAATCGGTCAGCGACTGTGCGAACTTCTTCCCATCAATCGCACCGGGGGGTTTTTTGAGAAATATGTCCGGGTTGTGGAAACGGGAATGGTGTTAGAAGAAGAGTTTCCCATCTCGACACCGGAAATTAAGGCGTCTTGGCTTCAGCATCAAGTGGTGCCCTTGCAGGATGGGATAGCTATCACCTCACGAGATATCTCCGATCGCAAAGCAGCCGAACAAGCACTGCTCGAAAGCGAAGCCTGCTTCCGTGCTACGTTCTTCTCTGCGACGGTGGGTATGAGCCATTGCGCTCCCACGGGGGAGTTTCTGAGAGTGAATCAGAAGTTTTGTGACATTGTCGGGTACACCCAGGAGGAATTACTCGCACGAACCCTTCAAGATATTACCGTCCCCGATGACTGGGACGTGAATCGCGATCGCGAGCGATCGCTGCTTGAGGGAGATATTCCCAACTACTTGATGGAAAATCGCTACATCCGTAAGGATGGGCAAATTGTTTGGGTCGAGCAAACCGTATCAGTCGTGTGGCAACCGACAGGTGAACCAAAGTATTGCGTTGTAGTTGTCACCGATATCAGTGACCGTAAACTTGCAGAAGCAGAAATCCGACAAACCCGTAACTTCTTGCAAACCACGATCGACTATCTCCCCGTCGCGGTATTTGTCAAAGATGGCAAAGCAGAAAACTTTGGTGCTTTTCGGCTGTGGAATAAAACCAGCGAACGCATGTTTGGTCTCACCGCCGAGCAAGCGATCGGAAAAACAGTCCACGACTTCTTCCCCAAAGAACAAGCCGACTTTTTTGAGCAAAAAGACCGAGACGCCTTTGAGCGAGGCACTCCTGAAGATATTCTGGAAGAACCCATCGATAGCTACAGCTTGGGGAGAAGGATACTTCACACCATCAAGGTTCCCCTCTACGATGAAAACCACGAGCCTCAATACTTACTGTGTATTTCCGAGGACATTACCGAGCGCAAGCAGGCAGAAGATGCCCTGCGGCAGCAATATCTCAAAGAACGCTTAGTCGCAACCATTGCCGCCCGCATTCACGAGTCCTTGAATCTGGAAGAAATCCTCAACACGACGGTTGCCGAAGTCCGGCAATTTCTCGGTTGCGATCGCGCGATCGTTTTCCACCTCGAATCGGATGGCAGTGGGGTTGTCGTGGTCGAATCAGCCGGTTCGGAGTGGAGACCCATTTCAGGCACGACGATTAACGATCGCTATTTTGCCGAAACCTACGTCGAGCTTTACCAACAAGGGCGAGTGCAAGCGGTTGAGGATATCTACACCGCCGGTTTAACTCCCTGTCACCTGGACTTACTCGCTCGGTTTCAGGTGAGAGCCAACTTAGTCGTCCCGATTGTGTATGAAGAGAAATTATGGGGGCTACTAGTCGCTCAGCAGTGTGGCGAACCGCGACAGTGGCAACCTTTGGAAATCGACTTACTCAAGAGCCTAGCCACTCAAGCCGCGATCGCGATTCAGCAATCCGAGCTGTATCAGCAGGCACAAACGGAAATCATTCAACGCCAGCAGACGGAAGCCGCGTTGCAGCAGCAGTATCAACGAGAGCGTTTAGTCGGAGCGATCGCTCAGCGCATTCGCCAATCGTTGGACTTAGAGAAAATTCTAGAGCGCACGGCGGCAGAAGTGCGACAAGTTCTGCAAACCGATCGCGTCATTCTTTTCCGCTTCAATCCCGATTGGAGTGGGGACGTCGTCGTGGAATCCGTCGATGAGCATTGGATTCCGATTTTAGGAACCAACATCTATGACCCTTGTTTTAGCAAAAGTTATGTCTCGTTCTACCAACAAGGTCGAGTCAGGACAATCGAAGATATTCAAACCGCTCATCTCAACCAGTGCCACGTCAATTTACTCGCTCAGTTTCAGGTACGAGCGAACCTAGTCGTGCCAATTCTGCAAAGCGAAACCCTGCAAAATCCTAAATCCGACAATCCAACTCGGTTGTGGGGACTGTTGATTGCCCATCACTGCTCCCAACCCAGACAATGGCAGCAATTCGAGATTGACCTACTTTCAGCATTGGCCGCCCAAGTTGCGATCGCAATTCAGCAAGCCGAACTCTACGAGCAAAGCCGCAGAGCAACCGCACAAGCTCAAACGCAAGCTCAACAGCTCGAACAAACCTTGAGCGAACTCCAGAAAACCCAATCTCACTTAGTGCAGAGTGAAAAAATGTCCAGCTTAGGACAGTTGGTGGCTGGAGTGGCTCACGAAATCAACAACCCTGTCTCCTTCATCTATGGCAACCTCTCTCATGCCACTGGCTACATTCAAGACCTGTTGGGCTTAATTCAGCGCTATCAGCAGCATTATCCCAATCCGAAGCCCGATATTCAGTTAGAAATTGAAGCGATCGATCTGGATTTTTTGGTAGAAGACTTGCCAAAAATCCTGGATTCTATGCGAGTTGGGGCAGAGCGAATTTGTGAAATCGTCTACTCGCTGCGGAACTTCTCCCGCGTTGCCGAAGCGGAGATGAAGGCAGTTGATATTCACGAAGGCCTAGATAGTACGCTTGTGATTCTACAAAACCGTCTCAAGGCATCGGGCAAGCATCCGAAAATTGAGGTAATCAAAGACTATGGCAATTTACCAACCGTAGAGTGTTATGCAGGCCCTCTCAATCAAGTGTTTATGAACTTGCTCACCAACGCCATTGACGCGATAGACGAGCAAAACCAGACGCGCACCCCTGAAGAACTCGATGCCAACCCCAGTATCATCCGAGTGCGAACTGAAGCCCTCAACAACAATTGGGTAGCCATTCGGATTGCCGATAATGGGCCGGGAATGACAGAACAAGTCAAATCTCGACTCTTCGACCCCTTCTTTACCACCAAGCCAGTCGGTGCTGGTACGGGTTTGGGGCTATCAATTAGCTATCAAATTGTCGTAGAAAAACATCGCGGCAAGCTCTATTGCTTTAGCGAATTGGGCAAAGGAACGGAATTTGTGATTCAGATTCCGCGATCGCAAAACCCTCAGAACTAACACCACCACCCAGCAGTACCCACCAAAGAGCAGAACCCACGAACACACCCAATATGTTTTTTGAGAGAGGGATAAGCGGTTCTCAGTTTACCTATAGCGGTTCTCGGTTGCATAGAACACATCGTAGGGGCGATTCATGAATCGCCCCTACAAACAATCTGTGTTTCACTCAATTGGGAATTGCTATATTATCCCTTCCCAACCAAGCTACTGTTTCTCACATTTCCAGAATCCAATTGCTTCAGTTTCAGTCCCTTTATCTGTCGTGCAATCTGAACCACTCAAATCGCTCTGTGACTGGGTAGAGAGCTTTGTCTGTTGAGCATTTGGATCGTTGGACTGACAGTAGCATTTGTAAGATGCTGTGGTCATCCTGGGTTCAGTTTTGGTTGTAGTTCCTCGTTGCCACCGAGCGATCGCACTTTGAGCTTCCCGATAAACAGAACCGTTTAAGGACGCTTGTGTCATCGCTTCTTGTGCTATTCTAATTGCGGCTTCCAGGTCTCCGTTTTGAGCAATATCTCTAGCTTTAGCCAGAAGAGTTCGGGCTTGCGTGTCAGACTGCTGTCTAGATAGGTTTTGTTGTTGCTGTTGTTGCTGTTGTTGCCAGGAAGCGATCGCAGTTTGAGCCGGGCGATAGGCAGAACTGCTGAAGGGAATTTGTATCGCAAGAGCGATCGCTTCCTGAAAATCGCCACTCTTAGCTCGCGCTCTTGCTTTAGCTAGAGTATTTGGCCCATCATCGCTAGGTTGCTGCGTTGAATTGGGATTAATGGTTGGTGTGTTGGTTGAATCGGATTTAGAGTTTGAATCTGACTTATCTTCTGATGTAGCAGTTGACTTTGATTTAGAGTTTGAATCTGACTTATCTTTTGATAGATCGCTTGACTTTGATTTAGATGTTGAATCCGATTTAGAGGTAGATTGGTCTGTTGGATTTGAGTTAGAGGTTAAGCCAAATTTAGCAATCAATGCATTCATCGAAAATGGGTTTTTAGAGTGCCATTGCAAGTAAGCATAAGCACCCCCAGCACTGACTAGGGTAGTGATACCGATTCCCAGGAGTAGAGACACTTTGCTAGTCGAAGTAGAGCGTTTGGCTTGTGTAGTAACTGGCCCAATCGGAACAGCTTGGATAACAGAAGAATTAGAGGTTGAATTTTGTCTGACTGTCTGGATAACTGGCTGTTGTACGGCCGACGCCTCCGGTTGAGAGGATATATCCGCCTGCGGAGTAGACTCATCTCTCCCATGTGCTGTCTGCGATATGAGTGTAATATCAGCGACTCTCAGTTCTATGTACCCTAGCCGCACGCGGCTGCCTCGATGAAGGGCTACCTCCCCAGTCGGTAAGGCTTCCCCATCGACAATTGGTGGATTGCTCTTGTTGAGAGTACGTAAGGAAAAACACCTCTGTTGAGGATTAAAAAAAATCTCGACGTGCAGCTTGGATACGGTTGCATCTGGTAAAACAATATCGCACACCGTTGGATCTCGCCCGATCCGAACTGCGCCCGAGTGTTTGCTAGGCTGGTTTTCGCGAATTGACCGAGTTTTTGGTTGTCCCTGTTCTACCCACTCTAAAATGATTTCATTGACTTGATGGCTAACGCGATCGACGATAGGTGCTTCAAGGACTGGTGTAGACGGAGCATTTTTCATGCGCCGGATGTCTCGCAACACTTCTGCGGCTGACTGGTAGCGTTCTTTGAAGTGGTAACGCACCATTTTCGTTAAAATCTCGGTCAGCGGCGGACTCACCAGCGCTTGGTGTTGCCAGATAATTTCTCCAGTTTCTTCGTCTTCTTGAAGTTGGCTGGGAGATACGCCTGTGAGAGCTTGAATCCCAACCATCCCTAAAGCATAAATATCACTGCAAGGGCGCGGTTTACCTCGATCTTGTTCTGTCGGCGTATAGCCAGGAGTGCCAATACGGGTACTAGTTGCAACGTGCTGTTCTTGTCCTGCTGCACCAAGCTGTTTATTCTGGATTCGCTTAATTGCGCCAAAGTCAATCAAAACTAATTTATTGTCTGCCTCGCGACGCATGATGTTCTCTGGCTTGATGTCCCGATGGATTACCCCTTGACTGTGAACAAATGCCAAGATGTTCAAAATGTCTTCGAGCAGTTGAATGACTTGACTTTCTGAGAGTCGTCGCTCGGGCTGTAGTTCGGTTGCGAGAGTATGCCCTTCAATGAACTCTTGTACCAAGTAAAACTCTTGGTCTTCTTCAAAGTAAGCCAGCAACTTAGGAATCTGTTTATGATGACCCAGTTTGACTAAGGTTTCCGCCTCTCTTTGGAAGAGCTGTCGAGCCGTTTCCAAGAGGTGAGGATAGTTACCAGCCAGTTTGAGCTGCTTAACCACACAAGTCGGATTGCCGGGAATGTGCGTGTCTTGAGCCACATAGGTTTGACTAAATCCACCAGCCCCTAATACTCGGATGATTTGGTAGCGTCTGGCTAGGAACTGACCGATCATGTCTACCTACCTTTATACTTCCACAGTTCTCTAGACTGTTTCTCTATAGATAGTGTTTCTAGGCACGCGAGAAAAAACCGCAAGTTTACGAAAAATTTAGAAAACTATTGCGAAAGACTTATCGCTCGCTGTTGCTAGCCTGATTCCATGTAGGTGCTCTCCATTAGTACACTTTCTGAAAAATTTCAATCACTTTAATTTATCGAAACAATCAAAAAAAACTATTGCTTCTATAGATTAACGAGTTTACAGTGAAATTAATCAAAATATTTTATTAAACTCGCCGCATTAAAAATAATGAGTCAACCAAAGTCTGTTGTTAGCGTCAAACCTGATACCAACTACCAACCTCATGTCAATGGCTGCCATGAATCAGGTGAGAAAATGACGAAAACCCGTTCGGCTGATTCAACAGCTATGACCTTGGTACTCAAACACCTATCGATGCGACCACACACCTGTTCTTCATTGGTGAAAACGATCGGTACCTACAGCTCATCCCATATCAGTCGCTGTTTAAGAAAATTGGAAAAAGCGAGGATCGTCTACGCGGTGTGGGATTCTAAGCTGGTTAGCCTGGTTTACTACAGCTCACAACCTTCATCGACTACTAATGTCTAACGTCCAATTACCCACACATCGTGAGATGAATTTCTATGGAAACGACCCATCCCATACTCGAATTGCAAGGTGAAACCACCGACGTAAACGAATGGCTCAGTCGCTCCGGATTGCGTTTTGAAGACCTAGGCGACGATCCGACCAGCGTAGCAATTCGCAGGCAATGGCGAGAATACCAAGCAGCAGTTCGCATGTTCTGCGTAGCCACACAGCAAACTCCAGAACGCGTTCAACTCAGCGGTGTTTATGAAAAGCTCAGAGTACCTCAACAGTGTTCAGTGAGCAGTGTTCAGTGACCAGTTGCTCGTTGCGTACTTTCTCTTTCGATGGAGAATCTTCTACACATTCAGAAGAATAGACCTCTGGCATCAATCTTGGAGGTTCCCTAAGCTGTCAAGCATTTAATTGACTGGTTGATGCTGACAGGGAGACTGGGAGAGGGATTGATGATTTTTACCAAAATCTGAAAGTATGCGATTTAAATGCACATCAGCTTAACTTTCTCAATTCTGGGGACTTTACATGTATTTACCCCCCACGGTTGTGATGAAGAAGGTCAGCAGTATAGCTCATAACAAATCAATTTAACGTAAAAGCCTGTCTTTGGGTATAAAAACTCAGGGATTATCAGCGATAGGCTTGACTCATATGTATTCCAGTTGACCCAATCGATTTTGCTAGAGCTAGGCGGTCGTTCTCCTTCCTTGGATAAGCCACGCGATCGCCTTTTTATTGTATTGAATCTTGCCTCCGTCGCTTCCAGGCAAAGTACGTTCCGATCAATAGGAGTGCCGTCAGATTACCCACAACAGCGCTCGGTTCCGGTATGGAAGTACTGTTCTTTTCAGCTTTCATGCCTTCCGGAGTTTCCACTGGCACTTGCACCCGCTGACGCTTGCCCTGAGGATCGACTCGCACTTCTTCAGTTACAGCAACAAACGCTGTATATTGAGACAGCAAGCGATAAGCGAGGGCTGTATCCGTGACGGCTTTAACGCCAGAGGGCGTTTCTCCTCCAAACATCTGACCCGTCAAGGCTTTAATCCGAGCGCGACCCCAAAGTTGAGCGATCGCTTCATTTCCTCCACCGTCAAAGTCAATCGGTATCGTCTTCTCATAGCGCTTGCCACCAGCTGCGATACCCGTAATGTTGAGCGTGCCGCGACTCTTATCAGCTTTGCGACCAAACAACACCAGTGGCTCATTGGCAAATAGATCGGATGGCTTGAGAGGATAGACTTCTGGGGCTTTCCCCGAACCTTCCCAGCTAACTTGTATATTCGTTAGTACGGGATTGTTCATCTGTTGGAATAACGTTTCCACCACTTTTCCCGCAGGTTCGTCGGGAGCAACCACTTGGGCCGTTCCCCTGCCTTCTTCTGCCAGTCGATCGATGACGAACCGATTGACGGAAGCCCCCACACCAAAGCTATAAAGGCGGTTTCCGGGTTTCAGCTTCTTCTGCACTTCGGCAATTATGGCATTATCATCCCCAATCAAACCATCCGTGAGTAGAACTATACTCCGCAGCCGTCCATCTGGTGCAGGTGGGAAACTCAGCACCTTGTCAATGCCGTTGAGTAACTCGGTACCGCCATCAACTTGCAGTTGATTGATGTAATTTAGCGCCTTAGCCCGATTTTGGGGTGTATTTGGCAAGGGTGCGGCCGCAAGTTGCTTAGTGGTATTGGAAAAGTTAACGATCGCAAACGTGTCATTGGGATTGAGTCCCTTGATGAACCGCCTCATGAGTTCCTTCGATTGTGCCATGGGTGCGCCCTCTTGAGAACCCGATGTATCGATGAGAAATACCACATCTTTGGGTACAATGCGATCGCTGGGATACTGCACCGCCGGAATCAAATACGTAGCAAAGTGCCCCCCTCGTTCGTCAGCTTCCGTTAACACCGTGGACTGCGTTTCTTGACCGGCGACTTGATAGCGCAAAATCAAATCTTTGTTCGGAATGGTGTTTTGATTGTCTAACTGAACTCGCATCAGGCGGCCATCTTTTACAGTGTGGATGGGATGAGAAAGCGATCGCACATTACTCACTGGCACTCCCGCTTCAATTTCCACCGTTACGCCAATATCCTGTCCGGAACGAGTTCCTGCGGGTAAGGTTGGTGGAGTAATCTTTGAGGCGTCTTTCACCCGGTTCGTATCACCGCTACTAGTGTTTGTTGTTCCCGGAATGTAGCGCGGCCCCACGACCATGGGAAAAACAAATTCATAATCGCCTTTGGTAAATTTCAGGCTATCGGTGTAGCGAATCGTGACTTCAATCTTTTCTCCCGGCTTGATATTCGCCAACGACTGAGTAAAGATATTGTCCCGTTCTTGCTCTAAAAGACCAGCTGTTTTTCCTTCTTGTTTGGCTTGCTCGTAAATTTGCTTGGCCTCTTCGCGTTTTTTAATGACACCTCGGATAATGCGATTGCCAACTTTAATTTCCATGTCATCCACTGCCGCTTCGTCGGGGAGTGGAAACACGTAAACTGCCTCTAGAGGGTTTTTAAACGGATTTTCAAATGTTTGCGTCACTTCAACCCGCGAAACATTCCCCGAAACTTTTGCCATCACTTCGGTATGTTTCAACGGGAAAACCTGTTGCTGCCCATTGATGGTACCAAATAAACCAGGTTGCTTCGGTGCAGGAAGCGATCGCAAATTGGATTGCTGTTCGGGTTGCTCCACCATCGGCTGTGGAATAGGAGCGGTTAAATGTCTGATGCCCGCCACTCCTCCAAAAATGAGCATCGCCCCCGCTACAAACCATCTTTTCCTCAATCTCGCTTTGGCAGATGGCTTGGAATTCAAGTCTTTGAGCACTTCCTCGGCTGACTGATAGCGCCGTTTGGTTGCACTTTCCAGCATTTTGTCGAGGATAGTACCCAACTGCTGACTCACTGGCGTTCTTAAGTAATGCCGCCACACCCAGGTATCTTCACTCGTATCGCTCAAGTCAAACGGAGGCACTTGAGTCAGCAAATGAATGCAGGTAACACCCAAGCTGTACAAATCGCTGGCAAAAATGGCTTTCCCTTTCACTTGTTCTGGGGCAGTGTAGGCAGCAGAACCAATTACTGTCCCAGTTTTTCCCAACATCGTTTCAGTGGCAACTTTCGCTGCACCAAAATCCACTAACACTAAATCTCCACCATTGCCTCCGGGGTAAGCGGACGTGCGGCGAATAATATTTTCCGGTTTGATGTCCCGGTGAATGATCTGGTGGCTGTGGACGCATTGCAGAACTGGCAACAGACTTTGCAGAAGTTGCCGAATCTCAGTTTCGGTAAACGGACCTTTTTGAGCGAGTTCTTGAGCTAAGTTGTCTCCATCAATAAATTCTTGAATCAGATACTGATGGTTATCTTGCTCGAAATAGCCCAGTAGCTGAGGAATCTGGGCATGTTGACCCACCACCTCTAACCGAAGCGCTTCTTGGCGAAATAACTCCGTCGCTTTGTGAGTACTGTTGGTTCCTTGGTGCTGAGGAAAAAACTGCTTAATTACACATCGGTGTTGAGATGGCTTGGACTCATCCACCGCTAAGAAAGTTCTACCAAAACCTCCCTGACCAATCGCTCGTATCGCTCGGTAGCGGTCTTGCAACAGCAACCCAGAACCGCAACTCTGGCAAACCAGAGTATCAATTGAATTTTCAGGATGCTTGCAATCGGGATTGAGGCAATAGCAGCGACGCCGGTTGTGAATTGTGCTTTCTTGGGGCGCAAATTTAGCCATATACCGATTGATTTTTAAGGATGATTGCTACGGTTCTACTCTTCTGTTCTTCTAACGACAAGTAAATTGGCCCAATTTTTATTAAAACTTTAGTATTCCAGAGGGCTGTTCCCTCATAGTTTTCAGCCCTCACCTGTCCTAAAATGGCTAGGATTGATAAAAAAGGTAAAAAATGAGCAACACAGTATCTGACATCGCTGTGAAAACGATGGATGGTAAGGACAAGCCGCTCTCAGAGTACGCTGGCAACGTCCTGTTAATCGTCAATGTCGCTTCCTACTGCGGCTACACGCCCCAGTATTCCGGGTTAGAACAGTTAAATCAGAATTATCGAGATGCTGGGTTACGCATCTTAGCCTTCCCCTGCAATGACTTCGGAGCGCAGGAGCCTGGGACTAACGATGAAATCGTGCAATTCTGCACGACCAACTACGGCGTTAATTTCGAGCTATTCGATAAAGTCCATGCGAAAGGTTCTGAGCAGCATCCCCTGTATGCTCGACTGACGAGTACAGCAGAGCCAACTGGGGATGTTTCTTGGAATTTTGAAAAGTTCTTGGTGAGTAAGCAGGGTGAAGTTGTTGCTCGTTTTAAAAGCAGCGTGAAGCCAGATTCGCCGGAACTGATTGCGGCAATTGAAAGGGAGCTGGCAAAATAATGCGATAGGGCAGGCTATTGCATGAACATTGCGATCGCCCAAATGCTATGCCGCTATAAGATTCATACCTTTGGCTTTTTGTCAAATACTTAGGACTTATGCATTGCCCCTACAGGTGGCGTTCGTGCGTAAGTCCTAGAAACGTCCCTCAATACGAAACTCCGACACCAATTTGTAATTAAAGTTATCCATATTCTGCTATCAGTAGAGTTATCAGCCTTTCTCAATTATTTAAGAATATTTTAAAAATTCCTATTTTAATAGCAAATCAGAGATAAAAGTTCAGACAGAAAGCTTGGATAAATGATTTTATAAAAAACAGTAACTTACAATACCAGTTGCAATTAACTTATTTTAGAAAATGAAATAAATGTATTACGAAGACCTATTTTAAGGTCAAATTATAGATGTTTACCCAAAGCTTTAGTGTTGCTGGCTCTTCCTTAGAATTACTCAATACTGGAGAGCGAGGTATTGTGACTAAATTTAGAAGTACAGATGAAACAATCATCGAGAAACTGATGGCAATGGGCTTAACTCCTGGAGTTACTATCACCTTAGAACAGCGCTTCCCCTCTTTTGTCATCAAAGTAGGAAACGCTCGCATAACACTCGATCGGAGAATTGCCCGAGCAATTTATGTCCGAATTGGCGATCGCTAATCGATTCAAGCCAAGATTAGCTTAAGCAGTTCGATGCAGATGTAGCGGTTGGCTGTACAGTCGAGATCGTCTCCAGCAAAGAGGTTGCAACAGATGAGAAGACGCCTGCGAGTCTTAGCCGCGATCGCTAGCTTCATTGGCTTAATGCTTGCTCTAGATATGGTCATCGGAGGTAGTGTCTTCCATCCGTTAACTTATCTTTACAAATTTGAAAGTTGGTTAGCGTGCAAATTTGCTCCAGGTACTCGCTGTAACAACACGGCTCAAACTAGATCGGGAACGCCTGTACGGGCAAAGAATGGCATGGTTGTCACCGAGCAACGCCTTGCCTCTGACGTAGGATTGCAAATTCTCAAACGAGGTGGCAACGCCGTAGATGCTGCCGTTGCGGTGGGGTACACACTGGCAGTTACTCATCCCTGTTGTGGCAACCTCGGTGGGGGTGGGTTCATGCTCATTCACTTGGCGAATGGGAAAGACACGTTCATCAATTTCCGAGAGAAAGCCCCTTTAGCTGCAACCCGGACGATGTACCTCGACAAGCAGGGCAATGTGGTGAGCGGACTGAGTAGCAAGGGCTATCTTTCCGTAGGAGTGCCTGGAACCGTATTAGGCCTCGATCGCGCTCTTTCTGAATATGGAACCCTGCCTCGCACTGCTGTCATTGCACCCTCGATCGAGCTTGCCCAGAAGGGTTTTGTTTTGCAGCCGGGAGATGTGAAAATCCTAAATCTTAAAACTGAAGGGTTTAAACAGCAACCTAATGTCCCGACGATTTTTTTGAAAGACGGCAAGACGCCCTACAAAGTTGGCGATCGTTTAGTCCAAAAAGACTTGGCTCATACTCTCCAACTCATTGCTAAGCGGGGACCAGATGTATTTTACAAGGGCGCGATCGCAGATGAAATCGTCAAAGCTAGCCGCTCGAACGGCGGCATTCTCAGCAAACAAGACTTTGCCCAGTACGCAGTAAGCGAGACGCCCCCCGTGCGCTGTAGCTACCGAGGTTATGAGGTTATCTCTGCCCCACCTCCCGGAGGCGGCACTACGGTTTGTCAAATGCTCAATACGTTAGAAGGCTACAAGCTGAAACAATTAAGATTTCGCTCAGCAGCAATGCTCCAATTCATGCTGTCCACCATGCTGTATGCTTACGCCGATCGCAATACGTATTTGGGCGATCCTAATTTTGTCAATAATCCCGTCGAACGACTGGTTTCTAAAGCATACGCCGCTCAAATTCGAGCCAAGATTCCACGCGATCGTGCGATTCCTCCCGAACCCCTCTTTCCTAAAGCCACAACTAGTGAGGGAAATCAAACCACTCATTACTCTATCAAAGACCGCTATGGTAATGCAGTAGCAGTAACCTACACGATTAACTCATTCTTTGGTGCGGGAGTCATTGCAGGTAAGACTGGGTTTTTTCTCAATAATGAAATGGATGACTTTACCTCAAAACCCGGAACACCTAATAACTTCGGATTGGTACAGGGAAGCGCTAATATCATTGAACCGGGTAAGCGACCTCTCAGTTCCATGAGTCCAACAATTGTTACCCAAAACAACAACGTTGTTCTGGTAACAGGTAGCCCCGGAGGTTCGACGATTCCCACAACAGTTCTACAAGTCATTACTAACGTAATTGACTATGGCATGAATATTCAACAAGCTATAGACACGCCTCGCGTCCATTATCAAGGGTTGCCCGATCGGGTTGTTACTGAACCCTATGCTCTAGAGCCAGATGCCGTTCAAACGTTGCAGCAATGGGGATACAAAATTATCCCGCTAGGAACTTGGGGCGCTGCTGAGTCCCTTTCGGTTAATCCTAAAACGGGATGGATCTACGGTGCCAACGATAGCCGCCGTCCAGCCGGTGCAGCTCTAGGTTACTAACCTATCAAGGGTATCTTTTTTGACTTCAGTGTTAACCATTCCAGGTTCAACTTTTTTGACAGTTCACTATATCATGAATTTGCAATATTCAATGAATTCTTGCATTTTATTCCGGAAAATAGTGTTAGGTTTAGTGTGAAATATTATTGATAAGTAGTTAAACAAAATTAATTTCACAAAACTAAAGCTACAAGCCTTGTCTAGCAAAGAACTAGTATGTAATTAATTCGGTGTAGGCACTTAATACTGATAAAAACCATGTCAAAATCAATAAATTTTTCAGATGGAAGTAAAGTATTTGAGCGAGATTGGTCGGCATATTATAGTGCCGTTGTGGGGCGTCCGCCACGAGATACGCTTCTAGCTGCGTTAGAGCGTTTTGATACAGAACAAGTCGGAGAAACGTTTGCCGTTGACTTAGGCTGTGGAGATGGACGAGATACGGTAGAACTGCTGAGGCGAGGCTGGCGGGTTTTAGGGATTGATGGGGAACCAGAAGCGATCGCACGTCTGTTGAGTCGTCCCGATATTAATCGCGATCGGCTCGAAACTCAAGCTGTTCGCTTTGAGGAGGTAAATTTACCAGAGCAGGTAGATTTAGTGAATGCTAGCTTTTCGCTACCCTTTTGCCCCCCCGAGCATTTCCCAAGCTTGTGGGACAAGATTGTTGCGGCTTTGCGTCCTGGGGGTCGATTTTGCGGTCAGTTATTTGGCGATCGCGATTCTTGGGCGATTTACACTTGTGTGACTCATCATACCCGCGAGCAGGTGGAAGCGTTGCTACAGTCCTTTGAGCTGGAGATGTTTGTGGAAGAAGAGCATCCCGGAAAAACTGCCTTAGGAGAGGAGAAGTACTGGCATCTATTTCAGATTGTTGCTCGTAAGTGCTAACACGCAAACTTGCGATCGCATATACGGTGGGACTCGTGTCCCCAGAAGCTACTGTTGAGGAAATGTTAGAATCGAGGCACCTTAAGGGTGGTGCTTTTTTTGCTGTGTTTGGTTACAAAAGAATTACTTAGCGATCGCTAAGCGCGCGATCGGATAGAGTCATCCCGGAGGAAAAGAGCGTGTTGGAGACAATATTAGTTTTTGTCTTAGGTTTGACGCCACCAGTATTTTCAGTCTGGGTAATCCATCGCTCGAAGCAACAGGCACAAGCACGGTTGAGAGCAGCGATGCAAGAACCCGCGATTAGGACGCTGCAAACCGAACAACTTCCTCCTGACCGATACTATCTGGAAGGAGTTGGCTATTTAATCGGTGATATTTCTTGCCAGTTTAATGCTCGCTCTGCTTACATCCGTTGCGCGGTGAATCCTTGTGGTCCCTGCCAAGAGTGTCGCTATTATGAATCACGCGAGTGACAGTCTCCCGTTTCATCGTTATCATTTGTTAGGCTTCCAGGTGTGTCACAATTGAAATCCCAAGAGATTCCAATAACTTAAAAATGATACAAAGCCCAACGCTGCCAGTGTAATGAAAGAATAGTGGACTCGCTTCATTGCTGACCAGTATTGGTTTTTCCAAGCTAGAACCGTAAACACAAGCAATCCCAGTGTTAACCCCGTAGTGAGCGGTGGAATCAAAAGTAAGACAATCGCAGCCGGAGGTAGTCCGAAGAACAACTCCCAAAAATCAGTTTTCAGCAAAACTAAACCTAACCCAATTAAAAAAATCAAGTTCAAGGCACTTACTAAAACTGCTAAAAATTGTGCTAGTCGAGGCATTTTTAAAGTTTTAACCGACGGCTTGCAGGTACGGCGAATCAGCCAGCCAATCGATCTCACTACACAGGTCGAGAAGAACACTAGCGTACAAAATACCACCAGTTTCAGCTGAAAATCCTTGGTTTCATACCACGCCAACTTTTCCAAAGCGCCAAAGGCTGAATCACCAAGGAACATATAAGTAGTGCGCCCTCTTTCGTCCTGCCGAAAGGTCATGGATGTATCGGAGTATAGCGTGCGAAAGAATAGGGGTTCCACCTCCACTGCCTTGTTTTCGGGTACATAAATAGATACAGTACCGTCCTTACCGACTAAAACCGGAACTTCTGGAGCTTCTCCAAAAACTGCCGCCAGCTTTTCTAAGGTGTGATGGGGATAGCGGTTGTAGCGATAAGTGCCGCCCAGCTTTTGGATGAATTCTTGAGAAGTAGGGTGGCCTTGGGAAGGTGGGATAGGTTTCTCTTGGGCTGGATAGTAATGCTCTAAAAACGCCTTCACGAGTTTATCGTTTAAAGACGTTGGATTATTGTTACACGTAACGATTAAGCCCAAGTTCTGTTCGGGAAGCAAAGCTAGCTTGCTGGTATATCCATTCTGGCGACCGTTGTGTAAAATTATCAGCTGATTGTCGATCGAATCCTCGTAGAAGCCGTAACCCGCGCCAATCATGCGAGGGTCGTGAGTAAACTGTCGGCGCTGCATCTCCTTCACTGTCGCTTCATTCAAGATACGTGCCGTGCCGTAACGACCATTCTGTAACTGAGCGATCGCAAAATGCGCGATATCTGTCACAGTTGCCATCATGCCGTTACCTGCAAAAGTATTGCTAAAGGCAAATGGTCGTCGTGAGTAGATACCGTTTTTATACTTGTAGCCCCCCGCTAAATCGGATGCTAATTCAGGGGGAAGCGTCTGAACAAAGCTGCTGCGACGCATATCTAGAGGTTGCAAGATATTTTGCTCGATGTATTGGGCGAAGGGCGCTCCGGAAATCTCCTCAACTAAATAGCCTGCTAGGTTCATCCCCACGTCGCTGTAGAGAAACACTTCACCGGGAGGCAAGATAAGTGGTGGTAAGCGTTTGGTGAGAAAATCACCTAACGGCGTCATCTCGGATGCGCGGCGGGCAAACGCTCCGATGCCCCATCCCGAGTCGAACCCATCCGTATGCGTTAGCAAATTGGCAATGGTAACGGGTTTGGGGTAGGTGTTCTTGACTTGAAAGCGCTTGAGATACTTGTTGACATCATCATCTAATTTGAGTTTGCCTTGCTCAGCCAGTTGCAATACCGCTGTCGTCGTGAACAGTTTAGAAATGGAACCTACACGAAACAGTGTTTTGTCGGGAACGACAGGTATTTTCTTTTCCAAGTCAGCATAACCATAGCCTTTGGAGAAAAAGATTTTGTCGTCTTTGACCAGAGCAACTGCCGCACCAGGAACGTGCTCTTTTGCCATCTCCTTGGCAAAAAAGTCGTCCAGAAAGGCTTCCAGTTCTTGCACGTTGGTTGGGGCTTGCGGCGATGTCGGCAACTCTTGGGCATAACAAGGCACTACCCAGAGAAACCCAATCAAAATTAGTCCAACTAATACAGCGAAAAGTTTTCGCAGAGCGTTCTTTGCACGAGCATCTACGGCGTTGCGAATCGCAAGGTTCATGGTATGTGAGTGTTATGGTGTATTCAGTTCCTGATGAATTCTGTTTGCACCCGTGAATTTTTTCGATCTTAGGCTGTTCTCAATTCATGTAAGCAAAATTCAAACCTGTGAAACCTACGTAAGCTAAGCATCTTAACTATTTTCTGGCTTGTGGGTGTGCGCGAACTCTCCGGCTCACACTACGAATTTACACGCAATGAGATGCACTCCTCTACAATTCCTTCATACAAGAATTGTCAATATATTTTTTCAGTAAAGCTAGAGTAAAAATCTTGCAAAGTACTGGGGATTGTACCTAATATTTACCCTTAAAAATTATCTAAATTTATAACGTAAGAAGTGAATCCGATGCAGATAAAGGCTGCTACCATCCCAGCAACAGTAATTGTTGGTACTCTCGGTTTCCTAGGCATGGGTACACCTCCGAGCAATGATGCCTTACTCGTCGGTAATAGTGACAGCAACAATATCATCATCTTTGATGAACAGGCGGGAAACTTTTTAGGGAACTTTACAACACCCGGTAGCGGAGGACTAAGCGCTCCGGACGATCTAACTTTCGGACCAGATGGTAATCTCTATGTGAGTAGTGGTGGAGACAGCTCGCTCAACCTTTTTGACCCCTTATATCCACAAGATTCTTCTGTGTTGCGCTATAGCCCAACTGGGGACTTTCTCGGTGTAGCCGCTTCTGGCAATGGCCTAACTCGTCCCTATGGAACGGCATTTGGGCCGGATGGGAACCTCTACGTCAGCAGTTTTCGCACGAACCAGATTTTGCGTTTCAACCCAACAACGGGGGAATTTCTGGGTACCTTTGCCTCCGATAATAATAATGGTTTAGGGTCTGCGAATGGGTTGAATAGTCCCAACGGGCTGCTGTTTGGACCCGATGGCAGTCTTTATGTAGCTACAGAGGGTACGGCTAATGACGCTTCTGGGAATCTAGTTTTTGCTTACGATAGCCAGGTTTTATGCTACAGTCCAGCTCAAGTCACAGGTTTAGAACCAACCACCACTCCCAGCGTCTTTATCTCACAGCCCACTGCATTACCAGAAAGTCTGGGATTTGTTAGTCTGCTGGGATTAGCCCTCGCACCCAATAACGACATCTTGGTGAGTGATTTTGCAGGCGGCATCCGGCGTTATAACTCGGCAGGTGAGTTAATTGATACATTATCGACTAATTACACGGCTACCACTCCCAGTAACAATTTCATCGGTAGCTTAACATTCGGATCGGGTGATTCTAGCAATACTCTCTATGCCGTTGGATTTGATTTTGAGGATAACAATGTTGGCTCGGTTTTAGCTTATACCGGAGCGCAGGGAAGTTCTACAACATTTACTGGCACAGCTTTTAGTGACAGTAGCTTAGTACGTCCTATTGGTATAACCGCTTTTGCAGATTCTCCCAAATCTGTTCCTGAGCCGTCCTCACTATTAGGAATAGCATTGTTTGGGTTGGGCGCGGCTGCTACCAAACGAAAGTTACATCGGCAGTAAGCATCTTCTATTTGTTGGTGGAAAGAAAATTTAAGCCTAAGAATAAAGCTGCGATCGTTCCACAAACACAGATTTCTCCAGCCGAAATTTTGGCTAGAACATCATCTACAGAAATGAGAACAATTTCCACATCTTCTGTCGGATCGAGTTGTTGAGTTCCTGATGGATGGGCATTCTCGGCCAGAAAGAGATGAATTTTATTAGTATCCTTGACCGGGTTATCGTATAGCGTTGCTAGAAGAATTAGTTGCTCGGCGACATAGCCAGTTTCTTCTTCCAATTCTCTAGCCGCTGCGCTTTGGCTATCTTGGTCTTGTGAGTTAAAAGAACCCGCAGGCAGCTCTAATAAAATTTCCCTAACCCCATGCCGATATTGACGAACAAAGACAATTTCGCGGTGCTGGGTGATGGGCAATACCAGAACGATATCGGGTCTAACGTTGAGAAAAAAATCATCGATTACTTTACCGTTGGGTAATTCGACCTCATCTTGCCTGACTTTGCACCATTGGTTGTCCAGGACTAGTTGTGAATTGAGGATTTTCCAGGGCTGTATAGAACTCATTAATGTTGAATCACGAGATAAGTGCGAGAAGGCAGGAGGCAGAAGGCAGGAGGCAGGAGGCAGGAGAAAGAAGGTCAGAACACTTGTACGGTCGGCTTTTTAACTTTTTTCAAGTGGACAGTTATTTCTGCCATGCTGTACTGGCAGTAAGCGATCGCTTTTAGGTGGGCTGGAAAGCGATCGCGCTGGCTGATTCCTGGTTTGACCCCTCCATTACCACACAGGGAATTTTCTCTAATCTGTCTGCAATGCAATGTAACGAGTAATTTCCTTCGTGTAAAGTAACCCTATGTCAAACCTCCAAAAATTATGCGTATTGATGTTGAACCCTTTACCGTCAATAAACGATTTCCCTTAACCATTAGTCGCGGAACGACAGCCCAAACGACCAATGTCTGGGTGCGCGTCGAGCATCAGGGAATTGAGGGTTGGGGAGAAGCCTCGCCGTTTTCAATCCGGAAAGAGGGGACTGATGAAAAGCGGCAAAGTACTCCAGTTCTCTTGAACGCGCTACAGGATATTGTGCCAAGACTGGAGGCATTTAGTCCTTGGGAACGGCAGAAGATTGAGCGGGCTTTGGCGGAGGCAGAGGTGCCGTCAGCCGCTTGGGCAGCGATCGATCTGGCGCTGCACGATTGGCTGGGAAAGAAGGTAGGAGTCCCACTATGGCGGTTATGGGGGTTGAACCGTCGCCGGATAGTATCAACGTCTGCCACCGTCGGCATCAATTCGCCGGAGGGAGCAAGACAGCGAGTGCGGGATTGGCTACCGTTGACGGGTGGAGGCGTGTTGAAAATTAAACTGGGTAGTCCGGAGGGAATTGCGGCCGATCGCGAAATGCTGTTAGCTGTTCGAGAAGAAGCCCCTTTTGCTCAGTTAAGCGTCGATGCGAACGGGGGTTGGACGCTGGAAGATGCCGTGACGATGTGTGACTGGTTGGCCAGTCAGGGGATAAAGCATGTAGAACAACCCTTAGCCGCAGGGCAAGAGCAGGATTTACCAGTATTGTACGAGCGATCGCCATTGCCGATTTTCGTGGATGAAAGCTGTTTTACCAGTCACGACATTCCTCCACTTTGCGATCGCGTGCATGGTATTAATATCAAACTCATGAAATCCGGTGGTTTAACGGAGGCGCTGCGGATGGTGCATACGGCAAGGGCGTGTGGGTTGCAAGTCATGTTTGGTTGCTATTCCGACAGCACGCTAGCCAATACAGCC
>DATNPC010000468.1:0-2749 GCA_036703375.1 Allocoleopsis sp. | reverse complement strand
CGCCTGAATCTCCTGAACCACTCCTCCTGGAATAACCAGCGTGCTACACAGTTGTGGTAACAAACCAACCTGGGAGATTTTCGCGAGGACAATCAGGGGTGAAGCATTAACAACCCACTTTCTAGTCACGCGCTAATTCCTCAGCCAACTCGTCCGGCGTCACTTGAAAAGGAGACACCTGAAAGCGCGAAAGGGCTTCCAGAAATTCGTAGCGACTAATACCCGCAATTTCAGCCGCTTTCGATTGAGAAATTGTTCCAATCTCGTACCATTTCACCGCCGCCGCCAAACGCATCTCTTTCACAAAAGCGTCCGGACTAGTCCGCAATGCTGAAAAAGCACCTTCGGGGAGTTCAATCTGAATCTGGACAGTCATACAGCTTGCTGGGAATGGCTTTTATCAGCCTAGCATGGCGCAAAGGAGCGAGTTGAACAACCATCAGTGTCAACTTATAGCAAAAGGCAGAGGGCAGAAGGCAGAAGGGAAAAGATTCACTGCTCAAGGTTTGAGTATTTTGCTTTGTCCTAATCGCCTTGGCGACTGCTATGACTTGGCGGTTGAAACCGCAGCTACACAAACTAAACCCGCGCAGGCGGGTTAGCAAACTGTTGATTTTGTAGTTAGTCCGCGACGGCGGACTTTGTTTTTATAGACGCGATTTCCAATCGCCACGGTTTAAGTTGACACCAGTATTCTTCCTAGACAAAATCTCACACTCAGACGCTGGGAGCTATTGTGCGATCGCCTACGGCTTTACTCGTAGTTGATCGCATCTACATCCAAACCTGTAACCCTCGCCACCTGTTCCACCGTCATCCCACCCGCCAGCAAATTACGTGCCGTTTGTAATAACTGCGCCTCTGCCCTGTCTGCCCGTTGGCGTTCTTGCTCCTCAGGCGTTGGCAACAATTCTCCCTCCAACGTTGCCCAGCGCAACCAAACCGCCTCAATCCCTTTGTAATGTCCCTGCCAACGCTGCAACCCTAACCCTAACGATTCACTCACCAATTGATTTTGTTCGTTAGCAACCAAGGGTTGGTAAACTCGTTGTTCAATCGCAAAACCCGCCCAATCCTCCGGGTTAAACGGGTCATACCAGAAATACTCTGGCACCCGCATTTGATTTTGATAAATCAGCTTCTTCTCGTTTTTGTCTGCTACCGCCGTACTTTCCGAAAGCAACTCAATCACCACATCCGGTGCTTTCCCTTCCTCCCAAACCACCCAACTTTTGCGTTCCCCTTTCGGTACACCCAACACCACAAAAAAATCTGGCCCCTTAAAATCCTTGTTTCGCACCTGCGCCAGAGAGTAATAGACAAACATATTGCCGCCAACAAACCCATCCTCTCGCTGTGACAACCAAGGAATTAAGGCATCAATCAGCAAATCCATCTGAGCTTTGTGCCTAGGGCTTTCCATCGGCTCACCATCATCATAGGGAAGTTCAGCTTGGGTGGGTGGCAGTTCAACAAAGGGTGCAGGGTGCGTGGTTTCTGACATAGCCGTTCACCAGTAAGGTAGCCCTTTCTTGGATAGTTCTATGGTACTGGAAGGCGATCGCTTCGCTTAGAAGATTAGGACTTACCCATTTTCTGCCTTATAATACACCCTCTTCGTAGGGTGGGTTAGCGGTAGCGTAACCCACCTTTCTCCAAGATTAATGGTGCGTTACGGCTTCGCCTAACACACCCTACCGAGGTTTCTTGAGTTATAAGCCATTCACAATGCCGAACTTAACAGACGCTGTTAAATTAATTAACTTCGGTAGTCAAAAAAGGCGAGTAGTATAGAACTGGTTTAGTAAATTTACTCTAATCAATCCTTTAGCTTTAACCTGCCTTCAGTCTAAAGTCAGGTATTACATCTGTGCTTCCGGCTAAATTTCTTTAAGAATTTTTTTAATGGGTGCAATTTTTGAAATAACCACCTGATTAAGTGTAGATAACCCTGTAGATTTCGCCGCATCAGCCATCTTTGCATGGCTTGTGCAAATCATCTCCTGTTTGCTCGTCTATCTTACCGATGCAAGACAAACAGGCCATATCGCATATCCATAAAACATCAATATATCAACTAGAGAGGTTTCCGATGATGCTGAAACAACGGAGCCGTAGACGTGGTGTAATCCTAACGCCCCAAGGATTGCAGAAACTTCAAGATGCCAAATCCGAGTCCGAAAGTAATGAGAATTGCGATAAACGCTATACCCGTGAAGCCTTGGGTTTCCGCACAGGATTAGATCCCGATACAGTCGCCAAAGTCTTTGCCAGGGAAATCGGAGTCGATAAGCAAACCCTGACGTACTGTTTCCGAGCCTTTAACCTACAACTAGACGCCGATGACTATCAGCTTGCCAAGCCAGACATCGATGCACAAATAGGCAACCGAGACATTCAAGCTGCAAAATTAACAGTACCCAATGGTGTAGATTGGGGCGAAGCTCCCGATGTCTCCTGGTTTTACGGACGCACCGACGAACTCGCAACACTCAATCACTGGATTGTAAACGATCGCTGCCGCCTCGTTACCCTATTAGGCATGGGAGGCATGGGCAAAACCTACCTATCCGTCAAACTCGCCCAACAAATACAGGATAACTTCGAGTTTGTAATTTGGCGATCGCTCCTGCCAGCTCTCCCACTCAAAGACTTTTTAGCCGAACTCATTGCTTTCCTATCAAACGGGCAGGACACTAATTTACCAGAAAGTATACATGGCAGAATTTCGCAGCTAATTCGTTCCTTA
>DATNPC010000467.1:0-2655 GCA_036703375.1 Allocoleopsis sp. | reverse complement strand
CCAATTCTTCCGTTGCTATTGGGAATCGTAATTTCTACAGGTATCTGACGTGCTGCCGCATCAGCCGCTGGGGAGATGCGAGTGACTCGACCAGAGAGTCCCTCATTAGGAAAGGCATCCAATCTCACCCGCACGGTTTGTCCAACTCGGATGTTGGAAAGTTCCAACTCTGATACGGGAACCACTACTTTCACACTACTAAAGTCTCCCAAGCGGAGAACTTCGCCTCCTGGCTGGATTAAGTTTCCCAGTTCGCTCACCTTTGCCAAGACGACGCCGGTAATGGGAGACGCGAGGAGCGTGTAAGATTGACGCTCTTGGCTTTGGGCAACTGCTGCGCGTTGTGCGGCAACTCGGCCTTGGGCGGCTGCTACAGCTTGTTGTTCCGTGGCAATTTGTGCCAGAGCAGAACTGTATTTTTGCTGGGCCGTGGCGGCAGCGGTTTGGGCGCGTTCGGCCTCTTGCAAGGGAATGGCACCCGACTTCTGGAGCGATTGCAATCGTGCGGCATCTACTTGTGCTTGTTGCAGTTCGGCTTTGGCTTGTTCGGCTTGGGCTTGCGCGTTTCTGACCTGATTTTGCGATCGCGTCACTTCCGATTGAAGGGCTGCTAGTTCGGCCTTGGCTTGAGTAACATCAGTAACCAAGATCGAATCATCTAACTGAGCTAAGATTTGACCTTGTTTCACCGGATTGCCAACGTCTACCTGGAGCTTGAGCAGCCGTCCTTCAACCTGAGCGCTTAGAGAGACTTCCCGCACGGGTGTAGTGCTACCCGTGTACTCTAGCGGCTCTAGGAGAACACCAGTTTTTGCGATCGCTACCTCCACTGGTGCAGTTTTCTGTTCCTGTTGCCCTCCAGGAGGTCGAGATTGTGCTTCTGCTTCCGTCTTGGAAAACACTTCACATCCTTGTACGCCAGGTAAGAGCGAAACGGCACACAGCAACAACCAGAGGGGAAATCTTTGCTTTTGTTCTGTCTTCTCTGACTCCATTCCCAGTTTGAGAGGATGGACTATTGACTTTTGCCTAAATTCATGTATTGCCGGAATAGGAGCGGCAGTGGGATGAGCCGATTGTGATGGATGGTTTGAGTACACGGTTGATATTCCGATTTGGGATGCGATCGAGCTTGATATCCTAAGTTGGAAATAGACCGGAGACAGGGGGATGGGGAGGCGGGGAGAAATTAAAACAGTGAACAGTGAACAGTTGAATGCAACTCGATATCAGACGCGTCGCTGTTCACTGTTGACGCACTCGATACCAACTCGCAACAGCGGTTGGTAACTTAACTTAGCTGTTAGAAGTTTTTTAAGAACCTGTGCTGGTTCTTCAAGAATAGTTTAACAACTATACATTTCTTAACTTTTGCTCTCTGGACTGAAAACCGAGAGTTATTTGATATTAAGGGGTTTGTTCAGCAGATCGGTTGAGAACTTTCTCACATTGATTCACAAACAAACAGTACGTATAACAACCAATCCTATCAAAGCGATCGAGGTTCGCCACAGCGATCTGTTGGTAGGTTGAAGCGCTAATCCATCAGAGTCTTCTCGCTAGACTGGCTACCACCGTTGCTAATTCGGCTGGCTCGACAGGCTTAGGAATATGGATCTGAAATCCTTCTGCGATCGCTTTTGTCCGGTCTTCCGCTCGAGCATAGGCGGTAAGTGCTACAGCGGGTATCTGTCCCCCTTGCTCTGCCTTCAAGGCTCGCACCTTGCGGATTAAACTGTATCCGTCTTCTTCTGGCATACCGATGTCGCTGACCAAGACATCCGCGTTGACGTGAGAGACAGCGTCCAGTGCCTCGCTGGCTGAGGTAGCGGCTACAACCTCTGCCCCGCAATGCTCCAATAGAGCAATGATGTACTCCCGCGAGTCAGCCTCGTCGTCAACGACAATCACTCGCATCCCCTGTAAAGATGGGGAATTGTCCGACGGTGCTTCCTCTTTAGCGGCGATGTCGGCTGACTTGGGAGGCGTTATCTCATTGTGCCTTGGGATCGGCGGCAGCTTAACTGTAAAAGTAGCTCCCTGACCTTCACCCTGGCTTTCAGCTCGAACAGTTCCACCGTGTAACTCGACTAGGTGACGCACGATCGCTAAACCGAGTCCCAGCCCAGTATACGATCGCGTGATCGAACTATCCGCTTGCCGAAAGCGATCGAACACATAAGGGACAAAGTCCGGGTTGATGCCTTGACCCGTATCTTTCACCGTAATCTCAACATAGGAATTTGCTGAGGAAAGCCGCACATCAACCCGTCCTCCCTTCGGCGTGAACTTAATAGCATTGGATAATAAATTCCAAATGACTTGCTGCAAGCGCTCGGAGTCACCGGCTACTAAACCAACGACCGGATCGAGATCGCTGTGAAGCTGAATCTCCTTCGCTTCAGCGGCAGGTTGCACAATATCGAGCGCGGCTTGAATCACTGCAACAAGTGCAATCGGGCGAATATTCAAGCGTAGCTTGCCCTGAATAATGCGCGAAACATCGAGCAAATCTTCAATCAGTTGAGCTTGCGCTCTGGCACTACGCTCGATCGTTTCCATGGCTCGTGTCGTAGTCACCTCGTCAAACTTGCGACTATTGAGTAATCGAGTCCAGCCCAGCATGGCATTTAGGGGAGAGCGCAGTTCGTGGGA
>DATNPC010000466.1:0-5193 GCA_036703375.1 Allocoleopsis sp. | reverse complement strand
CCAGATGCTGCTGGTGTTCAACTTGATGCTGTTCTTATGCCTAATCGTTGCACTGAGTCCGCACCGACAAGCAATGCAGGATTGGGCGCGTTATCGGCATCAGATGCGCTCTACTCGGAAAAAAGGCATCATGTCGGATTTGATCTGGGGTGAAAAGAGTCCTGCGGTCGTGGCTATAGGGTTGAATTTAGCGATCGCATCTGTCACGCTGCTCACCTGGATTGTATTCTGGTCTGTGAATGAATACCAAATACCCGCACTTTGGGGACTGTTGTTGACTTGCAGTGTCATTTTTATCTACGCAGTGGTCGCTCAGTTAATGCTGTTGATGAAAGCCCAAAAGCGGGTAGTCTGGGCAGCCGTCACAGTAGGATCGTTGGTTATCTTACCACCAGTAATTTTAGGTTTCCTGTCGATCTCACCTACTGAATCTGAACGCGCTTTAGCCTGGATGTTTTCCGCAATGCCTTGGGCAGCTGTAGAGAACGCAACGGGGATGAGTGTTTTCCTAGCGATTATTGGTCAGTCGCTGATAACGGGATTGTTAACCCTACAACTAACGCGGCAACTGCAAAAAGCCGGTGAGTCTTCTACAAAAGCACTGCTGTCAGGGCGTTCTTCAATGGCAACTCGCTAGGGAGTTGTCTTGTTAACAGAATTTCCTCTTAACCCCCTGACAGGGGGTTTTTCTTTCGCCTCAGCATTCAGCTATGGCGAAAATCAATCATCGTCTGTCGGTAGACATCCGGCAATCCCGTGTCAAAACACTGTCCTTTGACAACATATCCCCTAACGCCTTTATCTTGCCGCAAGCGATCGAGACAGGAGGTTAATTGAAATTCGCCCTTCTCACGGATGTTGTTGTTGATATGTTCTTCTAGATAGTCAAAAATTTTAGGCTCTAACACATACATTCCAAACATGGAGAGAAAGCGATCGCTTGTCATTCCCTCTACCTGGAGATGTTGGCGCGCATAATCGAGACTTGGTTTCTCATAGATTTGCGTTGCCGAAAGAATGGAATTTTGTTCCTGCCAAACTCCCGTCACGCAGCCGTAATGATGAATCGCGTCTGCTGGTGTCGCTCTCAATCCAATAACGCTTTGACCTACTTGTTCGTAAACGTCTAAAAGTTGACGCGCACAGGAGGTTTCTGTATCAGAGGAATAAAGATGATCGCCCAGTAACAGCAAAAAAGGCTCATCGTTGACCCATTCTTTAGCACAAAATACAGCATGACCGTAGCCTTCCTGCTCGTCCTGCGTCAGGATGGTAATTCGCTGTCCTAAATCTTGGAGGTACTGACTATAGTCCTGATTTTGAGGAGATAGTTTGTCGAATAGTTCCTGGCGAGGAGCTGCCTTAAAGAAATCCTCAAACAATTTGCAATCGCTTGTTTGAGCAACAATCCCAACTTCTGCTATTCCCCCGCTAATCGCTTCTTCCACAATTGCCATAATTATGGGCTTGGCACGGCCTTCGCGATCGACAATCGGGAAAAATTCCTTCTTAACGACTTTGCTCGCTGGGAACATGCGGGTACCAAAACCCGCCGCTGGAATGACGGCTTTACGAACTTTTGCTTTCGGCATGGATTGTGAGTTTCAGAGCCTGCATTTGAGGAAAATCGCGTTCAATAATTTTTATGATTTTTTCTTGACTATTCTCATCTTTCACGATGAATTGTGCAGCACCATCTCCTTGGGAACCAACACCCTTTCCTCCCCAAATATACGGTTGAATCAGTTCGTAATGTAGCAATTGGTGCAGGACGGGAGCGGTTAATTGTCCAGGACAAGCAGGTATCAAATGTCGATCGAATTCAGCTTGTGCTCTTGTCATCAGGTCGCCAATTTTTTGAGCATCGCCTCGTTGCAGTGCATCTACTGCCATTTGGGTAATTTGAGCGCTGATTGAACCAAGATACGTTTGAACATTCTCATGCACTGAATTAGTGGCAAACGGATAGCATTGATTGAGTTGGCTCAGGATTTCCTGGGTATTTTTCCCAGCACCGAGATCGACGATCGCAAAAAATAGATTCTTTGCTACCTTTAGCTCAATGACTTCGATGCGATCGCCATCAAAAATCATCAGGATTGGTCGAGTCCCGTAAGCACAAGCTTGATCCATACGACCGCAGCGAGAAGGTGTCGTAATTTCGCCGAGATAGGCAAATTCCATTTCGCCGCGAACCGTCATTTTTAGGTCGTACACTTGATTAAAAGCGCGAGCTACCAAGACGCAAATGGCAGCGCTCGACGCTAACCCTTTCTGAATGGGTAAATCTGTTCGGTAATTATCGATCTCAAGCCCACCCACGCGGTAGTAAGTCAGAAATTGATAAGCTACACCAGCCGCATAACTGAAGAATCCTCCCTTCTCGGCTTCGGCTAGTAAAGCCTGTCGTTCCATAGGCAGGATGAATGGCTTTGGACGGATTCCATCACTCAGCGAAGCGTGAAGAATCAGGTGAGTGGGATGAGGCTTCACTTGGGCATACAGTCCCTGATTAGTACCCGTGAGTAGCGTGTATCCTTTTTCCAGTTCTGGATTCAGGCGGCGGTAACCTCCTGCCCAATCGCTGTGTTCGCCAAACAGACAAAGGCGACCTGGAACAAAAATGTCCATCCTAACCTCGTGCTAGACTTCACTCCTAATAATCCAATCAATTCAGTCCTCGAAGCGGTTCTCAGTTGCATGAAGTAGACGAGAGAGGTTGCTCGTTCATTCAAGTGAGAATTGCTATATTTCATCATACAAATCAAACAAATCATACAAATTCATCCGAAAATATACTTCTTGTACACACTTGATTTGATACTTAGGTTTCTTATCTTGTCAAGAGAAGACGATTTATTTAGTTTTAAGTAAAACGGCTACTTTTTTTTACAAAACGTATTTATTGAAGTGGCAACGCAAAATTACAAATAATAGTTTTTTTCATGAGTGAATATACTTAAGCCGCTGGTTTGCAATAATGAGCATTATAGGGAGTGAAAAAAGGCTGTTCAGATTATGCGAATTCTACTAGTTGAAGATGATTTCTCCCTGGCTGAAGCCCTAGTAGAAGCCGTTACAGAACAACGATACGTCGTTGATTCGGTTGCGGATGGGGAAGCCGGTTGGCAGGCCGTCAAAACCAATGAGTATGACTTAATCTTGCTCGATGTCATGCTCCCCAAACTGAATGGATTCGATCTTTGTCAACGTTTGCGATCGCAGGGGTTTGCAATGCCTATCCTGATGTTAACGGCTCGCGATACCAGTAGTGATAAAGTGACTGGCTTAGATGTTGGAGCCGATGACTATGTGATCAAACCTGTAGACTTACAAGAGTTATTAGCTCGGATTCGAGCGCTACTACGCCGGGGGAATTCGTCGTCTTCCCCAATTCTTAGGTGGGGTGACTTGTACCTCGATCCCAGTACCTATGAAGTCAGCTACAAGCATCAGGCGGTTCGCCTAACCCCCAAGGAATATAGCCTTTTGGAGCTTCTCCTGCGGAATGGACGGCGGATACTCAGTCGCAGTGTCATCATCGAACACATTTGGTCGTTTGAGAATCCACCCGAAGAGAATACGGTCAAAGCTCACATTAAAGGCTTGCGCCACAAGCTCAGATCTGTAGGTGCTTCTGATGATTTAATTGAAACGGTTCACGGTGTAGGTTATCGCCTCAAGCAGCTCTCGTTATTATAAAATTTATGATTTCGTACTTATAGATTGGGGTAAGTGCTGCCGTGCTGCACTAAGCTTTCACGTATTTAAATTGTAGGTTAGCCACCATATCACAAAATTATTCTGGGATGGCTCGGACAGCCCATCCAAATGATCCAAATTAAATGCTCATCAGCTTAGTTCACCTTCAACCGCCAGGAGGTTCCCGTCATAGTCGAGGGGGATATATCGAGGCGAAGCCGAGTACCCCCGTTGATTTGACGGCGTATGCAACTAATCGGGCATATAAGCGCATTGAGGAACAGGGCTACTGAAAGCCCCCACCATACCCGTAGAGTTGGTGGAGGGAATGCGTTACTCGATATCCTCAAAGATAAGGCGTGCTTTCCTTATCGTTTGCGGCAACACGCCAACCAAAAGTGCTAGTGCTTCATCGGGCAGTTGCGCTACTGTCTTGGAGTCGAAATAATGTTCAAACTGATTCAAGACCATTTGAGCGCGTCGCAATGGATCTGGATACTCTGTGATTTGTCGAGTCAATCGAACCCACTGCCGCCGAATCAAATAGGCCCGCGTGCAATCGTCAGTTGATTCAGGATTGAGCAACGAAAGATTGCCCACGGGGAGTACTCGCTGACAATCTCGATCGACTGGTCCTCCGACTGCCGAGCCTGGTCCGGCAAATTCAGCGTAATAGTGCTTGTAGAGAATTAAGCCATTGCGACGCCTAGCATTGACGATCAGCAGTTCCTTATTAGACCAAGGCTCTCCCCAAGGACGACTCAAAACGTTATCACCTGCTCCTTCGTATACTGCGATTGATCAAGCCCAGTAGGGCGGCAAAAATGGCTGAACCGATGATTGACCAAATAATAGGGAATGGCTTGCCGCCAATATTGAGAGCAAAGAACACGGGTAGGCTCAACTCTCGCGCTACCCAAGTTCCGATGTAGGCACCGATTACTCCCACAACAATCGATACCAGCCAGCCACCGGCAGAGTATCCCACTAATGCTTGTCCAAGGCTGCCACAGATTGCTGCAATCAGTAGCAATATCAGAAGTTCGACTACTGTCATTGGTACCCCCAGTAGTGGTACAAAGTCATTGATATATTCGCACAAGTATGCCCTGATTTCGCACTAGGGTCTAGCCCAGATGGAGTTCGATCGTGATGCAATTTACTCCTCAGCCCTCTAATGTCCAGGATGTGAGAGTTACGATTCTTCTGGCGGGAGGACATCAATACACCCTCTACCTGAAGTCAGATTCACCTCTTCTGCACAGTCTCATGAAAGCAATTGCCGTTCGCGTTCAGACTCCAGCAGCAGATTTTCCCTATCTATTTCAGATTCCCGTAGAAGAAGGTCGTGCTGTTGTTTGTTTTCCTAGCGATCGCATAGTCGCGCTACAAACGGAACCACCCGTTTATTGGCAACCCATCCAGGACGCCAAGCCTCCAGTTCCTGATGAGTTAGCTTCTGATTACGTTCAAATTGACAACTTCTTGACT
>DATNPC010000465.1:0-12878 GCA_036703375.1 Allocoleopsis sp. | reverse complement strand
TTGCACCTGTATTGGTTTTCCAGCGGTTGGAACAGTTCGACTATTCAGGAGCAACCGTGATTGGCACAGTGCTGTTGGGGATTTCACTGTTCATTCTATTGGTGATTAACGTTCTACAAGCTTGGGGAAGACGCTATGCCTAAAGACGCTACGCCTAATTTAGGACCATCTTTGCAGCACGATACTCCGCCTGCGAAAGACCCTTCTCCAAAGAAGCAAAAGGATTGGGTTCCGGTAGTACTGATTGTCATAGCGATAACCTACCTCGCTTTAATCTTGCTGATTCCAGCCGCCAATGTGTTCGCGGAAGCGTTTAGCAAGGGGATTGGACCGTTTTTTGAACAGATGACCAAGCCCAACTTTATCCATGCCGCGAAGCTTACGCTGTTCTTAGCACTGATTACTGTGCCTTTGAATACAGTTTTTGGTCTTTGTGCGGCTTGGGCTATAGCTCGTCATAAATTCCCCGGACGTGCTCTAATCCTGAGTATTATTGACCTACCGTTTTCTATCTCGCCCGTAGTCGCCGGGTTGATGATTGTATTGCTCTACGGACGGAATGGTTGGTTTGGTCCCTGGTTACAATCTAACGATATCAAGATTATCTTTGCCTTTCCTGGCATGGCGCTAGCAACCGCCTTTATTACCATGCCCTTCGTGGCCCGTGAAGTGATTCCGGTTTTGGACGAAGTCGGTTTCGATCAAGAAGAAGCGGCTAAAACTCTGGGGGCGAAGGATTGGCAAATCTTTTGGCGTGTCACTCTGCCGAGTATTCGCTGGGGTTTACTCTATGGCGTGATTTTGACTAATGCCAGAGCCATGGGCGAATTCGGTGCTGTTGCCGTCGTGTCTGGCAACATTACTGGGAAAACGCAACCCTTGCCGCTGTTTGTAGAAGAAGCCTACAAGCAATATGAAACTCAGGCTGCCTACTCTGCTGCCGTTTTGCTCACCCTATTGGCAGCAGTCACTCTCATCGCCAAGGAAATCCTAGAACGTAAAACCCGAATTAAGGATGTTGAATAGGAGGTAACTATGGCAACTTCGAGTAGTAGCGAAGTTCAGGGGCAATCGCTTGAACCCCTGTCAGTGGACGAGGATAACGCACTTCTTGGCCCCAATCGACCCACTCAACGGCGTATTCGCATTCGCATTCCTAAAGAATATAATGACGAACCCGTGATTTCGCGGCTGGTTTCCCACTATGGCGTGACGGTTAATATCACAGCGGCGTTGTTAGGAGCTAATGCTCGGGATGATGGTTGGTTTGACCTCGAACTGCGAGGCACGATTCCCCAAATTGATAGCGCTTTAATTTACCTACATGAAATGGATTTAGAGATTTGGGGTGAATCCGCTACGGAAGAAGATGGATGGTAAACGGTTACTGTTGTTGGTTGTTAGTTGTGGGAAAAACCGTATCCTTCACTAACAACTAACAACTAATTCAAGCCATGCTGCTTTCAATTGCCCAACGAGCCAACTCCGTTCGGTTGTGAAGACCCGTTTTGCCCAGCATGTTGGAAACATGACTTTCAATCGTTCGCTGGCTGACATTCATCTGCTCGGCAATTTGCTTATTCCCGAGACCTCGTGCTACAAACTGAACGACCTTCAGCTCTGTTGGAGTCAGCTCGACATCAAAAGGAACCTGAATTCTAGGTTCAGCCTCTGAACTTACATTGGAATGATGAATCAAACGAGTGGCTTGTTTGAGGGATGATTCCACTTGCGCGACTAGTTCTTCTGGCTCAAAGGGTTTTACCATGTAGACATCAGCACCCGTGTTGAGACCTTTAACTCGGTCTTGGCTTTGTCCTTTGGCTGACAGAAATAGTACGGGAATCCAACTCGTGCGAGAGTCTTGTCGGACATGCTCTACCAGAGCATAGCCGTCCATCTCTGGCATCATGACGTCACAGATAATCATATCAGGAACGTCCTGGTTTAAGATTTCTAGGGCTTCCCGACCATTTTCGGCGGTAACGACTTCATACCCCCGAAACTCCAAGTAGTCTTTGACTAGCAAGATCAGGTTAGGATCGTCATCAATCAGCAGCAGTCGCTTGTTCTCTCTGAGACCGTTATCTTTCATGGTTGACACTCGTCATGCCCAAGTTTTTGAAATGAAAATTTATGAGTCCTTCTGTATTATCTGCAAGAATTTATAGACGCTACAACCTAGTGCTAACGCAATACCTAAAAGTACAGCGATCGAGCTGACCAAACAACATGAATCCCATGCACAGTTAAGAGTTAAAAATCAATCGGGACACAGAAGTCCCTAGATTAGATCCTTAATCTTATTTTCTGTGTTAGGCTTCAAAGTTTGGAAAACTTAAAGTTAGAGCCAACGATATCTACTACAGAACAGGCGTTACACGACAAGCTGCACCCACTTGAAGGCAGGAGGTGAATTGTGCAAAAAATTAGTCCAACCCTAGTTAATTCTACCTGGGTTGACTTTAAGTTTCACCTCAAAAGTCCTTACTCTATCTCGACTAACTGTTTGCTGGTTCCACACCATCGGGGAGTTTTACAAAGGGTTCAACAACCGTTTCTGAAGAAGATGGGCCATCGGGAGATGTAGGATTTTCTGAGAAGTTGACCGTTTCGGCTGGGAGCTGAGCTACTGGGTCATGCTCCTGGGTTGGTTGTAGGGTATCCTTGGGTTGAGGCGTCTCTGGCAAGGGGTGAATCGCAATGGCATAGTCTTCAACGATGCGATCGCCAATTAGATGCTCCTGAATAATCCGTTCAATCACGTCTGGGCTAGCATTGCGGTACCAAACCCCATCCGGGTAAACCACCATAATTGGACCAGCCGCACAAATTCGCAGACAATTCGCTTTCGTGCGGAAGATACAGCTCGAACGCTCGCTGGTCGGTTGGTCTAACTTTAACTCTTTGAGACGTTTCTTCAAGTAGTCCCAGGCTTCTAAACCGGCTTCTTTAGAGCAGCATAGCGGTTTGCTCTGGTCGGCACATAAAAAAACGTGACGCTGGATTTGGGGAATGCCTAAGCATCGTATACTAGCCGCTAGTTTGCTTTTGTCTAAAGGCTCATTTGGGTTTGCGGTTTTTGGCTCGGACGGTTCACAGGGATTGCCATCACTTGGGTTGACTTGCATTGGTACTGAGTATTTGGCTCGGACTATTCTATCTACGGACGATCGAGAGTTCCAACTACTTTACATAACTTAGAGCAAAGCCCACCTATGCTTAAGGGTGGGATGTAGCGGCATGCGCTTTTAACAGTGAACAGTGAACAGTGACCAGTGACCAGTGAGCAAGTCGGCTGAATGCACCAAGAATCCCACGGACGCGAGCGTAGCGCAACCGTGGGAGTGTCAATATCTATAGCGCGATCGGGTGGGTCATTAGCAAGTAAGTGTTTTTACTTAGTTACTGACCAGATTCCAGGGTTGTTTTGACAGTGCAAAAAATTCTCGCTCGATCCCATCAACGCTTATCGCTGAAGGGATTTGAGCTATCAGTAATCGGTTAGTTCGGGAACCCGTACAACGAAATTTGTTGCAATCAACTGCTACGTTTGAGTAAATTAGCACTCAGGAGCTGAGAGTGCTAAATCAGCCAAAAGAGTGTAGATCGGGAGAGATTAATATGGCAGCTGTATCTCTAAGTGTGTCCACTGTTAAGCCTTTGGGCGATCGCGTTTTCGTTAAGGTAAGCGCCGCAGAAGAAAAAACTGCTGGTGGCATTTTGCTACCCGACAACGCGAAGGAAAAGCCCCAGGTTGGCGAAATTGTGGCTGTTGGTCCTGGCAAGCGCAATGATGACGGCTCGCGCTCTGAACCCGAAGTCAAAGTTGGTGACAAGGTTCTGTATTCCAAGTACGCCGGTACCGACATCAAGCTGGGCGGTGACGAGTACGTTCTGCTGTCGGAAAAAGACATTCTAGCGGTCGTTTCATAGCCAGTCGCTCATACCCGATTGGTTTCAAAAGCCAAAAACGGTAAAGAGCAGCAACTAATTGCTAACAACACAAAAAGTAGTTTACTCACTAACTGAAAGAATCGACACCTATGGCTAAGCGCATCATTTACAACGAAAACGCTCGTCGCGCCCTCGAAAAGGGTATGGATATTCTGGCTGAGGCTGTAGCTGTTACCCTTGGACCAAAAGGACGCAACGTCGTTCTAGAGAAGAAGTTTGGTGCTCCTCAAATTGTTAATGATGGGGTCACCATTGCCAAAGAGATCGAACTCGAAGATCACGTTGAAAACACTGGCGTCTCCCTGATTCGGCAAGCCGCTTCTAAGACCAATGATGCTGCTGGTGACGGTACCACAACCGCGACTGTTCTCGCTCATGCCATAGTCAAAGAAGGCTTGCGTAACGTAGCTGCTGGTGCAAATGCGATCGCGCTCAAGCGTGGTATCGACAAAGCCACCAATTTCTTAGTAGACAAGATTGCCGAGCACGCTCGTCAGGTTGAAGATTCCAAAGCCATTGCCCAAGTCGGCGCTATCTCTGCTGGTAACGACGACGAAGTCGGTCAAATGATCGCCGAAGCAATGGACAAGGTGGGCAAAGAAGGTGTGATTTCCTTGGAAGAAGGCAAATCCATGACCACCGAACTAGAAATCACCGAAGGGATGCGCTTCGACAAAGGCTACATCTCTCCTTACTTCGCCACCGACACCGAGCGGATGGAAGCTGTGCTTGAAGAGCCTTTCATCCTCATCACCGATAAGAAAATCACGTTGGTGCAAGACTTGGTACCCGTGCTGGAGCAAGTGGCTCGTTCCGGTCGCCCTCTGCTGATTATCGCTGAAGACATCGAAAAAGAAGCTCTGGCTACCCTGGTGGTCAATCGCCTACGGGGCGTGCTGAATGTAGCTGCTGTCAAGGCTCCTGGCTTTGGCGATCGCCGTAAAGCCATGCTCGAAGATATCGCCATTCTCACCGGCGGTCAACTGATTACCGAAGACGCAGGTCTGAAGCTAGACAGCACCAAGCTGGATATGCTGGGCAAATCTCGTCGCATCACCCTCACCAAGGAAAACACCACCATCGTTGCTGAGGGCAATGAGAAGGCCGTTAAGGCTCGTTGCGAGCAAATCCGCCGTCAGATGGAAGAAACCGATTCTTCCTATGACAAAGAGAAGCTGCAAGAGCGCTTAGCTAAGCTAGCCGGTGGCGTTGCTGTCGTGAAAGTTGGTGCAGCAACGGAAACTGAAATGAAAGACCGCAAGCTGCGTCTGGAAGATGCGATCAACGCAACCAAGGCAGCTGTGGAAGAAGGCATCGTTCCTGGCGGCGGTACAACCCTCGCTCACCTCTCTCCTCAATTGGAAACTTGGGCCAATGACAGCCTCAAGGGTGAAGAGCTAACTGGCGCTCTGATTGTTGCCCGTTCTCTGAGCGCTCCTCTGAAGCGGATTGCTGAGAACGCGGGTCAAAACGGTGCCGTCATCGCCGAGCGCGTCAAAGAGAAGGACTTCAACGTTGGCTTCAATGCAGCGACCAATGAGTTTGTCGATATGTTTGAAGCTGGTATCGTTGACCCGGCTAAAGTGACTCGTTCCGCTCTGCAAAACGCAGCGTCCATCGCTGGTATGGTGCTGACCACCGAGTGCATTGTCGTTGACAAGCCTGAGCCGAAGGAAGGCGCTGGTGCTGGCGCTGGTGCTGGCATGGGCGGCGGCGACTTCGACTACTAATTCATTCAAGGGTGTTGTTGCTGCGGCGACACGCCCTTGGGAACAAAAAACAGTTGCTTCTTCGGGTAAGAGCAACTGTTTTTTTGTTTGCACCATAGGGACGCTCTAGGGCGTGTCATCAATTAAATGTAGAATGCTGTCAGAGCAAGGCTTTTACGGCTATAAAGCTCGAACGAGCCTGACATCCAGAATTCACTACTGGTACGGGATGTGTAGCTAATTGATGACACGCCTTAGAACTGATACGTTTTGCTCCGCTCAAAAGACTTTTGACTTTTGACTTCCAAGGGAACGGCACTAGGTAGTTTCAGAAATTCAAGTGTGGCAAGTCTCCACTCATTTGGTATTAGAAAACGAAAAAGTTTATTGCTGAATTTTTGCATATCACCCAATCAGGTGAGCTAATCGGGTGAGGTCTTGAGTCGGCGAAAGAACCTACGATCTATATGCATTACCACTGATTGAGCCTGTACCCCACTGTTTCACTCTCGTGGGGTATTTTCTTTGGATTGTGGGCTTGAGATACGTAGATAATCTTAATAGCAGAATTTATTCTCATAGTTTTAAACATATGAATAGTACGAGAGTACGAGCTTAGAAGTTGTTGGACTACCTACTGAATAGGCTCCCACACTCATCTGCCATCAATCAGTAAAAGGTAACTGCGATGAAAACATTGATTATGAAAGTCTTTTGTTTAACGCTCGTTCTGTTTGCTAGTGCGACAGGATTATTGACAGAAGCGGCTTGGAGTACGCCCTTAGTTAATAAAATAGCGATCGCGGCTCAAATTCCTGTCGCTAGCCCTTCACCGGAGGAAACGCCATCCAACGAGATGACAACTCCTCAATCCTCAGCATCATCAGAGGCGAAGAGTAAGACAGCAAATAGCGATCGACAACCTGCCGACAGCCAATCCGTCGAGTCAGAACGCGCCAAGCAGAAGCCTGACAAAACACCATCTGTGCCAGCAGGCCCTTACGATATGCAAAGAATTCAACAATTCAATCGAGCGTTATACGGCTCGTGAACATTGAGGAATTTGGATTAGACAGTCTGCAATCTGTACGGGCAGAACCCTGTCTGCCCGTAGTCAGGCAATCACGATGGATAAATTTACGCTCCTAAGTTGTTGGATTGCTAACATTTTTACAGCGATCGGGTGGTTCAAACTGAATCACCTCACAGTTATTGGTATTAGGAAGTGGCTCTAAGCATTTACAGGGCAGCCGCTCTTCAATGAGTTGAGGTGGCTTCGTTGAACCGAGGGTAGGAGCTGGAAGTGGCTTGGCTCGGTCAGATAGGGGGTCAGAGCCTCCCGTACCGACTTCAAACTGATTCATCATGTCATGGTCTTCATGCACGATGTTATGGCAATGCATCATGTACTTCCCTCGATGCGGACCAAACCGGGCGACAACGCGCACGGTTTCCAAGTCACTTAGTACCACTACATCTTTCCAGCCTCGCTCGTAGGGAAGTGGAGGTCGTCCATTGCGATCGATGATTTGGAAATCTATCAGGTGAATGTGTACTGGATGCGTCCATCCTCCGGTGTTGACCAGCTGCCAAATTTCCGTGTTGCACTGCTTCGGATTGGCATCTACGCGGTTAGGACTCCACGTCTGATTGTTGATAGTCCACCGTTGTCCGTTTCGCCCAAATCGGAAGGTGCGAGTTTGAGTACTGAGACCCTCCAATGCGTTTTTTGAGGTTAAGATGCCCAACTTGCTAGGGATATAGCTATCATCGGTTACCGGATCGTCCTGTAAATCAAACCGCATCACAGAGGGTGACCCAGAGCCAATATTACCGGGGAAGCCCAAATCCCTCAAGTAAACGTGTTGAACATTGGACGGGAATTTGGCAAAGTCGATCGCGATACCGTAACGCTCTGCCACTCCTATCCGCAGGGATTGGTTTGGGGCAACGAGTGGGACGGGTTCGCCCAAGAGTCCAGCATCAGAACCCACTACAATCAATTGGTCGCCTGCCTGCGTTAAGGTTTGATCGTCTCGACTCAGGACGAGTTGATAGGTGCGAGAGGCAGAGGCATTTAAGAGTCGGAAGAAGTATTTGCGCCGTTTGACTTTCAGGTGAGGAAAGGGTACTCCATTAACTAAGGTAACGTCGGCGTAAACACCCCGTTGTTGGCGATCGTTAAAGACGAGTCGCCATTGGTTGGTTGCCCCTTTGTCTGGAATCTCGAAGGTTTTGTCTTGAATAATTAGGGGAATCTCAAATTCTCCACTGGGCAAACAGCCAAAGTCATTGGGGTTGCAAAAGTCTTCTTTGGCATATTCAACAATGTACATGCCTGCTAACCCCATGTAGACGTTGCGGGACGTTTTCTGGACGGCATGGTCGTGATACCAGAGGATGGAGGCGCGGTTGTTCGGATAGAAGTAATCCTTGTAGTACCCGGTGGGAATCAAGTCTTCTGCATAACCATCATACTGAGGCAGGGACGCCATCCCATGCAAATGAACAGAGGTGCAGATGTCCTTGCCGCTTGCATCCTGTCCTAACTGATTGATAAAGCGAATGCAGGATTCTCGATTTTTGGCTTGTCGAATCAGCGGCCCCGGAAGCGTCCCGTTATAACTCCACACTTGGGCGGTAATCGGCGGTTGACCCCCTTGGGCTGGCAAAATCTCAACCACCTGCTTGTGCATGGTAATTTCGTAGTAATCGATCGGCTGATCGAAGGTTTTGCCTTCACGAACAACCTGGTACGTTTTCTGTAGAGACGGTTTGAGGGGTTCGGGAATGTAGAGCGGTTGGGCGAAGCGATCGATTTGCGGGCTGAATTGAGGGGTCTGAGTACTTGGTGGTAAGGGTTCTTGTTTACACTCTGCCCGAGCACTGTTGGGAAATCCAAAGGGGGATACTAGCGTGCTGCTGCCTACCAATCCAAGTTTGAGTACCTGACGCCGGGTAATTTTCATCGTCATCCTCCACGTATGCCGTCTTTGTTGCCAAACGACTTTGCCGAAGCGGACGGGGTCGCACTTCAACGTACAGTCAAACTTTGACGCCTTGTCAAAGTTTGACCGAATCTACAGGAAAAACGATAAAAAAGCAGCAAGTTGTAACGTTAGGAGAGACGCTGTAGCTTTTAGCTCGCAACCTTTGTTTGTTATCCTGTTTGATTCAAATATCTTGAATAAAATCCGGAATCTGCTCGGTCAGATCGATATCATCCAGTTTGTCTAGAGGGTCTTTTTGTTGATACCTGTAATCTTCTCTGGGTATGTAAGCTCCTTTGATGGCAAAATCTGCGATCGCACGCACTTTCTGCCAGTCCCCAGAGTTAACAGCCTGTATCGCAGCATCCTGAAGTATTTTCTTGATGCCATCAGTACCAACTAAGCCTTGAAGTTGCTCGAATTTATCCATATTAGACAAATAAATTGCTATTTATAGCTATCATTAGTTGCTATTAGGTTATTGCCTTCCGCGCCTGTGTTAAAGCAGTTGCTCCAACATTCACCGACTGCTACCTCTCATGCCGTCAGCACTCAAGGCTGACGAGTCAATGCTCGGCATCGATACTGTTCGGTTGAGAGACTGCCTGTATCAGCTTCGTAGATTTTATAGGTGATTTGTAAATTGAGTATTTAAATCCGAGCGACAAAATGATGAATTTTTGGTGTACTCGATCCTAATAACTAACGTTACCTTATGAGATTGTGTTAAAAAGCCTAACAGCAGAGTCTGCTGCTAGGCTGCGGCTTGCTTGTAGCGATCGCAAAAATGATTTGCCAAGAGGCGCTTTGCGCTTGTTCCAACCGTTCGGAGAGTCACTCGCAACTGCTCTGACACCGTATTGAACCACGTCTAGGGTAAAAAGCGATCTAAAGCAGCTTTCAATTGTTCGATTTCCACCTCAATGTTGCCCTCTTCAGCTGCACGAGCAATGCATTGAGTTAGATGTTCATCTAAAATGATTCGCGCAACGCGATCGAGTGCGCCCCGAACAGCGGCAACTTGTACCAAAACATCAGGACAGGGTCGGCTCTCTTGTACCATCGTCTTAATCCCTCGAATATGACCCTCGATTCGAGATAGCCGATTGACAATTCGCCGTAGAGATTCCTCATCGTGAACGTGGGCATGCGTAGATAGTCCCTCACCATGATGATGCTCAGGATGGCTGTGATTCACATTCCGAGCGTGGGAGTGCTCGTCTTTCCCAGATACAGCAAAGGTTTCATTAATCAACGCTAGAGCTCCAATTATTCGGTTGGGAACATTTTTTGATTTCTCATACTCCCCATCCTAGTGTAGAACTCTAGATGCTGAAATGTTGCTTTTGAGCCAGACTCGCTATTGTTGCTAGATACTGAATGTCACTGACTTAAGAAAAGCCATCACACCAATCAACCCTTGTGCAGGGGGCGTGGGGGAGGCACTTCGTCCCCCAAGTCCGGGTTTTTCCAAGAAACGATCGCGCTTAGGGCGTGTCATCAATTAAATGTAGAATGCTGTCAGAGCAAGGCTTTTACGGCTATAAAGCTCGAACGAGCCTGACAGCCAGAATTCACTACTGGTACGGGATGTGTAGCTAATTGATGACACGCCTTAAGTCAGTGCCATTCCTCTTAACCTAAATGCGATCACCAACACATCTTTTAGCTGTATTGATGTCAATCCGTGATTGCTACACCTAGTGCGATCGATGTCAATGTCACTGCAACTGTAAAAATAGCTGTATCGATGCTTGCAGCAACGAAGAAACAATTGCAAAAGATTTTCATGCAACATTTACTGAACTTAGGTGTGATGCTATGCGACTGAGAACGTTTTTCCTCTTCCTAGGCAAAATTAGTACCTATCTCCTTACCATCATGCTTGGCGCTCTCTTGACACTTGGTCTTTATCAGGTGTTGCCATCTCAAGCCGAGCCAGCACCAGCCACGGAGTCAGAAGCACCAGCACTACTTGCTCAACGACAACCGATAACGAGTACAACCACTGGGGGCAGTTTTGTTACGGCAGCCGTGAATCGGGTAGGCCCTGCGGTAGTGCAAATTGATACTGAGCGCACGATTACGCGTCGTGCCGATCCGTTTTTTGACGACCCGGATTTCCGGCGCTTTTTCGGTGAGGATGTCTTCCCCCAGATACCCAGAGAAAGGCTCTTACGCGGTCAGGGTTCAGGGTTTATTATCGATCGCAGCGGGGTTATTCTCACCAATGCTCATGTTGTCGATCGAGCAGATAAGGTTACTGTCATTCTCAAGGACGGACGGAGCTTTGAAGGCAAAGTTCAGGGAACAGATGAAGTCACCGATTTAGCTGTGGTCAAAATTAATGGTAACAATTTGCCTGTTGCTCCACTGGGAGATTCCGGCACGGTTCAAGTGGGCGATTGGGCGATCGCGGTCGGTAATCCTTTAGGATTGGATAACACCGTGACCCTAGGCATTGTCAGCACCCTGCAACGTTCTAGTTCTCAAGTGGGGATTCCCGATAAGCGCCTCGATTTTATTCAAACCGATGCCGCAATTAATCCCGGCAACTCAGGCGGGCCGCTATTGAACGATCGAGGAGAAGTCATTGGTATTAATACAGCGATTCGTCCCGATGCCATGGGCATTGGGTTTGCGATTCCCGTTAACACAGCCAAAGCCATTTCAGCCCAACTCGCACGCGGCGAACAAGTTGCTCACCCCTTTCTCGGCATTCGCATGGCAACGTTGACAGCTCAGTTGGCGCAACAAAATAATCGCGATCCCAACTCACCGTTTATGGTGCCGGAGATTGATGGTGTCTTGGTAGTGCAAGTCATACCGAACTCCCCAGCCGCTACAGCTGGACTACGTCGAGGAGATGTAGTGGTTGAAATTGATGGACGCTCGGTGACAACGGCTGACCAGTTACAGCGGATTGTTGAAAATAGCGGTGTGAATCAAGTGCTACAGATTAAGGTGCGGCGCGGTAAACAAACTGAAACATTATCTGTCCGTACTGGTGAACTGCCTAAAGCAAGTTAGAGTTTAGTGCCGAGTTTTCCTCAAACGTAAGAAAGGGCGACCTACTGGTCGCCCTTTCTTGCATCGTTGATATCTGCTCTAGGACTTTGAGTCAAATGCAGATATTAACAGAGATACTGTCTTAGAGGCAGCAACTCGATATAGCTGAGGCTAGTCCTCGTCGTCCTCGTCCTCGTCCATGTAGTCGTCAAAATCGTTTTCCTCGTCCTCGTCATCTAGAACGGAAGAAAAGCCACCAGCACCGGCACCGAAACTCGGTCGTTCGTCCAAACTGTAAGCCCGAGCTGTGCGATCATCTAGGACAACATCGAGAGGATCGTCTTGGTCTAATTCGGTATCAAGGCGTTCTCCATACCCATAGACTCCTGAGCTACCAGGATAATCCGTATCTACACTACTGACTGTTGAGTCTTCGTAGGCATTGTAGCCAGTTCCGGCAGGAATCAGGCGTCCAATAATGACGTTCTCCTTGAGACCCCGCAGCCAGTCAGATTTCCCTTCGATCGCGGCTTCCGTGAGTACCCGTGTGGTTTCCTGGAAGCTAGCCGCAGAGATGAAGCTGTCAGTGTTGAGAGATGCTTTAGTAATACCCAACAGTACTGGTGTGTACTGCGCTGGTGCACCGCCCGTGATTGCCATTGCTTCATTGACCGTCTCAATCTGGCGCAACTCTACGAGTTCGCCCGGTAGCATGGTGGTATCGCCACCGTCGTCCACCCGTACTTTTGAGGTCATCTGCCGAACAATGACTTCGATGTGCTTGTCAGAAATATCAATTCCTTGTGATTGATACACGGACTGCACCTCATTGACCAAGAACCGCTGTGCCGCCTGCAATCCAACCAGCGCTCCCTCATACGATCCCTTGTCTTCCAAAGTGGAATTAAAGAAAATCTCTAAGATCTCGTGAGGATTGGCTGGACCATCCGTGAGCGGTTGACCGACCAACACTTGCTGACCATCAGAAACGAGCGAATTCTGTCCGGGGCCAACTGGATAATCGGCTACTACCCCGTCTGATTCAATCACCTTGATATCAACGGTCTCATCTTCCTCGTAAATCACCTGAGCCTCACCAGAACGTCTGGCTAAAACGCAGGCTTCCTTGGGTTTGCGAGCCTCCAGCAGTTCCTCAATCCTCGGCAAACCTTGAATGATATCACCCGTTTTCGCCCGTTCAAACACGAGTAGC
>DATNPC010000464.1:0-7417 GCA_036703375.1 Allocoleopsis sp. | reverse complement strand
ATCAATCTGGTAACACTTGACAGGTTATTGGCAGTTGTAAGACTTGATGCTGTCGATAACTGGATTTACGAGGATACGAATACCACGTTTATCCAGGATGAAGAAATGCGGAAGCGGTTGATGAACCTGAATCCTCTCATCTACCAACGCATCACCGCAGCATCAGCGCGAACACACCCCAGCCCAGATATTCACGCGTGTAAGCGGCGTAACGCTCGGGTTCCGAGGTCAGTTTGGCTCGAACATCTTTCGCGAATTCGTCGTCGGGATTGGCTTCAAGCCATCGGCGCATGGTGAGCCATTTGGCCGCCTCGTATCTGTCCCAGCTGTCTTGGTCAGCCAGAACCATTTCAACGACATCGTAGCCAAGGTGGCCGAAAGACGCGAGAAGTTCTGGAAGCATGAGAAAGTCGGAGATTGAGTTGGCAAGACACCCCTTGGCAACATCTTCCGTCGGCGGTAACTGCCGCCAGTAGGGTTCGCCGATGAGGATGATCCCTCCAGTTCGCAGGCTCCGCGCCAGAAGCTCGATAGTGCCGGCGACTCCACCGGCGATCCATGTAGCACCGAGACAGGCTGCCACACTGACCTTCTCGTCAGAGACATAGCCGGCAGCATCGCCATGGATGAACTTGACTTGATGGGCGACGCCGAGTTCTTCAGCACGGAGTTTCGCTTGCTCGGTGAACAACTGACTCATGTCGATGCCGATGCCGATGACGCCGCGATCGCGGGCCCAGGTGCATAGCATCTCCCCCGAACCGCTGCCGAGGTCGAGCACTCGGTCCCCCGATTCCAGACGCAGCGCCGCGCCGAGAGTGGCGAGCTTTTCGGGTGTGAGCGGGTTGTGGATGCGGTGAGCACTCTCAGTGATGTTGAATATCCGTGGGATGTCCACTGTGGAAAATTTCCTTACAGGTGTGAATAGATTCGGTCACTGCCTGACGTTCCAAATCAGCGGCTGCCAGCGTCTCAAACTCAGCACAGGTGTCTCTCGACAGTCCGCTACATTTGGATTGTTAGCCAGCGCTCTCGGGCGATCGCCCCACGATACCTTTCCTATCCCCTAAACTCCAACCAACACCGCCATTGTACTCAACCTTTCGCTGAAGACAGACAATGTTTTGGGATTCTTAACTTTGGTAGAAAACTTGCATGAACTCAACCTCACTGCTGTTTCTCTATCGCCTTTGGAGTATCGTGAATGCGATTCGCTTACGCGATAGCTTCGCTTCACTCGTCTATCTTTCCTAAGTGCGATCGCCTTTTTATTCAAGGCAGAATCTCAAAACTATCGCAATGTTGAGGTCGAAATAATCTAAAATCACGCTGATCCAAAGTCAATATCGTTGTAATAGCAAAACGCTCTGCCACAGCCATAACACTTGCATCTACAAAATCAATTCGACTATCTGCATATTCCTCCAAGATTGCTGCCACAATCATTAAATCTTGGTCTGTTAAAGCTACTAAACGAAATCGGCTCGCAGACAATCCTCTTAAGAAAGCGACTACCGTCACCATTCCCGCATTACGCCCTACCAAATATGCAACTTATGCTAGCACTGTTTGTGGCAATAAAATCTGCTGATGCTGTGCGTATACCCTGGTAACAAGACCGTGAATTGTATCTGATCGGTTCAACAAAGCTACAACAAAGCCCGTGTCAGCTATGGGAGGGGTTCTTTCCATGTCCAACCCGATTTTTCAGTAATTTCCTGTTGCAGGATATCCTCCGAATTTGTGGCAAGGTCAGTAGCACCTGCAAATATGCCTACCAATGGGTCAGAGTCAAAGCTAACATCTACACCCATCTCTTGCGTTTCCTGTAGACTGCACTGAGACTCAGATGTTACCCGCCGACGAACCAGTGCTGCTAATTCTTCCAACAGCCGCAGTTGCTCATCAGAAGTAAGGCTTTGAACTTGACTGAGTACTTCGTTATAGGTGGACATTGACTTTATCTGATACTTCTTGTGCCCTAAGTTTAATATACATAGAGCGATCGCCTTAGGAGTGTCGGTGGATGCGATCGCAGTTATCTTTCTCCATGTGTGTTAGAGCAGCGGAGCCTTTGGTCGATCGATCTTTAGCCAAGACTTAAAGGACAAGCTCAGGTTGTTGATTTAAAGTTGTAGGCAGATAAATGCTCCAATTCTAATTATGGCTCAAACTCTAACCTCAGCAACACCACCAACGGCAGGTTCCCATCTAGTCTTGAATGACATCAGTTGGGAAATGTATGAGAAACTTCTAGAACTCTTTGCAGAGCATCCGGCACTTCGCATGACTTACTACAAGGGAATCTTAGAGCTGATGACTCCCCTCCCAGAACATGAAACATATGCTTGGACACTTGGTCGCCTTGTAGCAACACTATCAGAAGAACTAGGATTAGAAATTCGAGGGGTAAGATCGACAACGTGGCGTTCAAAACCCAAAGCTACTGGCAAAGAAGCTGATGAATGTTTTTATATTCAAAACGAAGCCTTAGTTCGCGACAAGTTAGAAATTGACTTGGCAGTTGACCCACCGCCTGACTTAGCAATTGAGATTGATGTAACTCATTCATCAATCGATAAAATGACAGTCTATGCCGAACTTAAAGTGCCTGAGGTTTGGCGTTGGCAAAAGGGTCAACTTACAATCAACATTCTGACTGATACAGGTTATGTGAAATCTGAAACTAGTCTGGCGTTTGGATCTTTTCCAGTCAATGAATTAGCGCGATTTATGCAACTCGACTCTCAAAAAGGTGAAAATGCTCGACTACGAGAGTTTAGGGAATGGGTGCGATCGCAAATCGTTCGTCCATAAAAGCGATCGCGCAAATGCCTCGTAGGAATGGCTTTCATCAATCGGCTGTGATTTTTCTTTTCCTAGAGTGACACAAGAGCGATAAATACTAAGATTTATGACCGCACTCTTGACTGATAACTCAAAACTGTCGGCTCAGTGTAGCATGCAAATTATTAGGGAGCTACTGCTACTAAACTTGCTCCAAAACTGTTGAGGTTTCTATGGGTCGTGCTGCAAAACTCAAATACCAACGTCATCACCAGCCTGAAGAGGTGCCCCATAGCACTCCCTCTCAAGCCCAATACGCCCTGCTTGAACCAAAAAGCAATAACTACTTAGCTGCATTGGAATTATTGGGGGGAATGGAACGGTTAGATTGGTGTCCTCATATAGCGGGAGCGCTTAAATTCGCCTCATCTAGTCAAGCGCAAGCCAAAGCCAAGCAGATTGTGAAGCATCGAGGATATTGCTTACAAATTATTGAACTAACTACAGACGGAACCCAATATCAGACGAAACCTTTAGCTGAAGTAATGCCGTAGGTTCCTGGAATTGGCTATTGTTTCCCTCACTCGTCGAGTATCGGTATATCGGCGTACTGACTCAAACAAGTACTGACTCAAACAAATCGAGGGGCAAATGCCCGTACATTTCATTAATGTCCTCTTCGTCCGCAGATTGATAGGACACCAATACTCCGCGATGTGTTCCCGAATAAGCTTCGAGATAGCATAGGCTGGTTTTGGGGTTGAACTTTATATAAACAGAATCCTCTACTAAGGCGAGAGCGAGATTGGGTTGATAGCCTAAAGCTTGAGAATACGTTTTGAGTGCTGATATGCCCTGAGTTGCTGTATCAGCGCAAATTCCTAGAATTTGGTAATCTGAATGCTCAGCTAGCAACAGAACGGCTTGACGAAGCAAGGCTTTGTCCGATTCTGAGTTCGCAGTTTTGCTGGCGAGGCAGTTGAACGGCTTGAGGAGTTCTTGTGCCTGTTGAATGGTGAGATGGGTTGAGTATTGGGTAGACATTTAGTTTCGCGCTGAAAGGTAATGATTGAGAAGGGCGGTACTATCCAAAAAAAGCGATCGCTTCTGAGTTCAGTTCTTCATTATCTTGCCTAAAGTGACCCGAAAGACAACTCCGATCTCGCCTCTAGCAGCATCCTTCTCAACTGAATTCTCTCGTTACCTATCAACTCCACTCCAATTGCCCGCTCCTCTTGCCACCGTAGGGTTAAAACGCTTACCTTGGAAAAAATAAGTTTCCTGTCCGGAGGTAGGCCATTGCAAGACAAGGAAGAAAACCCGGTAACAGATGAGGAAAAGCTCGAAACAAATCCTCTATTTCCTAGCGGAGAGTGGGAAGGTTTTTACACTTATGAACTTGGTTCCGATGCTCACCGTCACATGATGTCTTTTGCTCTAACCTTTAAAAATGGCATCGTTAGCGGCAGTGGGCTTGATAGTGTTAGCCGCTTCAACTGGCGTGGCAATTATGACACGGAGAAACTGCGCTGCTGTATGCAAAAACGATATCCCACCCACATCGTTTATTACAACGGCTATGTTGACCAAAACGGTATTTGGGGTCACTGGGAAATTGCTCCCTATTGTCGGGGAGGATTCCATATTTGGCCAAAAGGCCTCTCTGAAAATCTTGTCCTTGAGGACAAAGAGCAAGTTCCAGACTCTCTGAGTCTGCCAGAACTCATTTCTCTCTAAAATCAATGAAAATCATGATGCTATCTCTTGCCCAAGAGCATGTAGATTGAGCTTCTGCTGACCAACTTGTAGTACATTCCGTTACCTCATCAAACACGATCGCTTCCATCCCAAGAACACGCGCATAAAATTCACAAGTGAGATCGACATCCCGAACAGCCAATACTAAGCGATCGAGCCGCTCAATCTTCATATAATTTTTACAACTCTGTTAATTAACGGGTGAATTATTAAGACTTGGTAAAAGCCTGTTGAGTCGTTCATTTGAGCCTAATGATATTGCTAGGATGGAATTCAATCAGTTATATTGAAGAGTTACCACTTCCTCATAAACATAAACGTTCCTCGCTAAGCTAACGTTTTTCGATAAGATTCATAGAAGTAAAGTATCTTCTCAGCAATCTTCTACACCGAGGGTGTATCGGTGCATCAATCCAATTGCAGACCTATACCAACTCCAGCGGTATTAAATTCTGATTCCCGTTGGAAAAGTTAATGGATTGAACGATATATCTAACAATAATGCTAGTTATCAAAGCATTTATTAGCTCTTTTCAAGAGCTTCAGACAAACCTGTCTGATTTTACCAGTATTTTCCAGCAAACAGATGGAAAATTCAGAACTTCACGTCACCTGCCTGTCTTTTTCTGGCTACACAATTCTAGAAGTGAGCAGACCGTCACTAGCCATAGCCATCATTCTATCTTTACAGAGCTTAATCCAATTGAGAGAATTGATTCCCTAAAAAAAGATGGCTTTGCCTTGGGGATAAACCTACCTCTAGATATCGTTCGGGAAATTTTTTCTTTAACCAGAAGTTTCCCCTGTTATGGCGATCGCAAAAACGATCGAAGCTTCTATTACTCTGAAAAAGAAGATGCTCAGACTAAGTATGGAGAAGTCTTTACCCATGGAATTTATGGTGAAAGTGCTTTCTACAGTCCAGTCATCCAAAAGATTGAGAACGATCCGAAACTCTTAGAAATCGTTACTCAGTATTTAGGCACTGATTCTTTTCGTAAAAAAACTCAGCTGTGGTGGAAGTTTGCGGAAGAATCAAATCTCTACGAGCGCCGTCGAGCAGCTCAGATGTTTTACAATAACTGGAATGGCAGTAGAGGTGTAACGTTTTTCTTCTATTTAACAGATGTGAATCTGTGTAGTAGTCCTCATGTATGCATTCGGGGGAGTCACATTAAAAAAAAGTTATCGCATTTGTTTCTACGTCGAGGATGCACCTACCAACAAATCACTCAGTACTACGGCTATCAGAATATAGTCCCTATCTGTGGTAAAGCCGGTTTCGGATTTGTGGCAGATACACGTTGCTTGCAAAAAGCCAATCCTCCCGGTAGTAAAGACCGCTTAGTGCTACAAATAGAATTTACTGTCAGGGATTAGTCGTTAGTGGTTATTAGGTACGTTTAGAGGTATGACCTTTCTCGATTGGATGCATTACATCTGTAGGGGCGACGCATGCGTCGCCCCTACAATCGGGCGATCGCAAACAATTGAGAACCGCTATAGTTCCGCTCGAAATCGATTGACAACTCGATCCAGTCCAACAGAGCGCGATGCTTTGAACAGTATACGATCGCCCGATCGCACCAATGCCTTCAGGCGCTCAACAAGATCGTCATGGTTTGAAAAACACTCGGCTTGCAGAGGAACAGCGCCATCGGCAATCGCTTTGGCTTGCGGGTCATCAATCAGAACAAGCAAGGCATCAAGATGGAGTTGTCGCGCTGTATTGCCAACTTGCCGATGAAATTCGGGCGATCGCTCTCCCAATTCCTTCATCGTTCCTAGCACTGCAATACTCCGGGTGCCTGGAGTCTGAGCTAATAAATGTAGCGCAGCGAGCGTGGATTCTAATCCCGCGTTGTAGGTTTCATCAAGAATCACGATATCGTTAGGTAACTCATAGCGCTGCGATCGCCCGGCTGGCATGTCAACCGCTAAACCCTTAGTCAGGGGTTCCCAGTCAATCCCAAGATGTTTAGCAACAGCGAGTGCTGCCAGATAGTTGAGGGCGTTGTGGCGACCAACTAGAGGTAGCGGAAACTGCATGCCCCCTACTTCGAGCGTTTCGGCGTTAATGAGGCGTCCGTGTAGGTCACCTCCCTCTAGCCCATAGGTTAAGGTCTGTCCTTGCCAAACGGTTGCTGCTGTATCGATTAATCGTTGATTATCGTGATTGAGAATCGCGACTCCTGTAGCAGGCATTTCGGCTAATAACTCGCACTTGGCTTTGGCGATCGCCTCTTCGGAACCTAACAGTCCAATATGAGCTGTTCCGACATTTGTAATTATGCTTGCAGTTGGACGCGCTATCTGACTCAGCAGTGCAATCTGTCCGAGGCCCCGCATCCCCATTTCGATTACGGCATAATCATGCTCTGGTTCCAATTCCAGCAATGTTTTAGGCACGCCGATTTCATTGTTGTAATTAGCTTGGCTTTTTAAAACCTTACCTTGAGTTGACAAAACTGCCGCAATTAACTCCTTGGTTGTAGTTTTCCCGACAGACCCAGTGACGGCAATTACGGGAATATTAAAGCGATCGCGCCACCACCGAGCAATTTGCTGGTAGGCTTGGAGCGTGTCCTCTACCTGAAGTTGGGGCATGCCATCAAGTTGGGACGCCATGCGACGATCTACGATCGCTGCGATCGCTCCTTTCTCTATAGCTACCCTGGCAAAGTCATGACCATCAAACTTTTCGCCGCGCAAGGCCAAAAACACATGACCGGGTTGGAGGCTACGGGTATCGGTCGTAATGCCTGTAGAGGGTATCTTAGCTGTGTTATCGGCTACGTTTACTGGTGTTGCGGCAAGAATGTCAACCAGTTGAGTGACAGAAAGTTGACAAGGCATAAGTCTACCTGTCCAA
>DATNPC010000463.1:0-15722 GCA_036703375.1 Allocoleopsis sp. | reverse complement strand
AATTCAGACATTTCGTCAACAATACCCTCATCTAGAAATTCCCAACCGAATTTTTTGGAGTAGCCAGCCGTTACCCCAAAATGAGTTGAACTCACTGGTCGCTTATTGTCACGGGAACTTTGCCCTCTACTACAATAGTGGACCACACATTGAATATGTTGGCTTTTCATCGGGTAAGTTAATGCGAAGTCTAGCTTGTGGCTCTCCAGTAATTGCTTCTAAGCTGTTATCTTTTGCATTTGTTAGCGAGCATAATTTGGGAGTACTGGTCAATGATGCCACAGTAATACCAGATGCCGTGAAACAGCTGATGGTAAGTCGAGAGGACTATAGGAAAAGATGCCTCGACTTTTGTGAAACTCATGCCTCATTTGAAACATATTGGCCAAAATTCTGTGAAAAATTTATGGAGGTGACCCAAATCGACATCCAGAACCCAGTTCTGTAATTCTTTTGGCAGCGGTAATTCCTTAATCTCTTGCAAGTCAATCTTAAAAGATTTTTATGTCGGCTTTTGATGTATCACATTCTGAAATAAATCCCACGCCGCTGGCTCGACCTAGAATCAGACTTGCCTATTTAGAAGGATTGCGCGGACTAGCAGCACTCTATGTAGTCTTCGTTCATGTTTATTCGGAATGCGTTTATAAAAGGGGGGGACTCCCTCCTTTGGTGATGAATGAAGTGAAGTTGATAGCCTATCCTCAGCTTCCTGTTGCAATCTTCATTGTGCTTTCCGGCTATTGTCTCATGTTGCCTGTTGTTCAGTCTGGAGGAGGGCACATTCCAGGAGGTGTGCTGAGTTACTTAAAACGACGGGCGCAGCGAATTCTACCTCCCTACTATATTGCTCTGGTTATGTCACTACTCCTGCTGGTACTGACGTTAAGTTGGTCGCGTTTCACGGGTTTTTATTGGGATACTTTATCCGATATTTTTCAACCAGGCGTTGTGCCGAGTTTAGGCGCTGTAGTTTCTCATTTTCTCCTGCTACACAATCTGCAACCTCATTGGGTAGGTACTATCAATGGTCCGATGTGGAGTTTGGCAACAGAGTGGCAAATTTACTTCCTGTTTCCGGCTTTGTTACTTCCTATCTATCGAAGCTTTGGAATAATGGCTGTTGTGGTCATCGCTTTTATTATTGGACTAACGCCGTCCTATCTATGGCCGACATGGAAAGACTATACTGTGTCTCCATGGTTTTTGGGTCTATTTGCCTTAGGTATGACGGGAGCTTCTATCAACTTTTCTCACAACTCTTTCTTAAAGCGATGGAAGCAGAAAATTCCCTGGGGAGTACTAACGGCTACACTTTGGATCGGCTTGCTTGTCATGGTTGTACCCAAGCCAGCTCCGTATGGCGTCTCTAAACCATTTGCTTGCCTAGTAGGTTTGGCAACTGCATCCCTATTAGTTTACTGCACCCATTGTTTAACTGAAAGCAAAGCCAAACGCCGCCCATCGATTTTGCAGCTGTTCGAGACTCCTTATGTAGTCGGGTTAGGAAGATTTTCTTACAGTTTGTATTTGACGCACGCTCCAGTAGTCGTTTTAGTGCATCAGTTTTTGCTCAGGCAACACTTGTCGCCAACTTTAACATTCCTTTCATTAATGATAGTTTCTGTCCCTTTATCTTTGCTACTATCGTATATTTTTTATGTCAATTTCGAGAAACCGTTTATGTCTAGTCAACGAAAAACAGTATGAAAATTTATGTTCGTCAACATAGAGAGGCTCAGTTATACAAAACCATAGTGTTGTGAATGAAAATTTTACATCTAGCAATGCATGAAGGATCGGGGGCTGGACGTGCTGCGATACGTCTTCACCTCGGCTTACTTGGGGAAAAGGTTAATTCTTCGGTATTTGTCATACAAAAAGGTTCAGAAGATTCAACCATTATTAAGCCGGACGATCGAACGATTTTGTATAAAAAGATTCAGGGAAAATTATTAGGACGAACTCTAAGTCAAGTTTTGGGGAAAAGCACAACTTTTTCGGTCAACGCTACCCCTTCTTTAATGAAAAATCGAATTAGAAAATTTAACGCCGACGTTATCAACCTTCACTGGGTTGGTTGGGAATATCTGAGAATAGAAGACCTTAAAAGCTTTAAAGTTCCTTTAGTTTGGACGCTCCAAGATATGTGGCCCTTTACTGGGGGATGCCACTATACTCAGGAGTGCGATCGCTATATGAATTCCTGCGGAGCTTGCCCTCAACTCCGCAGTGGCAAGGCATCAGATTTATCGAGCTGGGTCTGGCACCGCAAAGCAAAAGCCTGGAAGGATATTAACCTAACCGTTGTTGCGCCTAGTTCGTGGATGGCTCAATGTGCCAAGTCAAGTTCGTTGTTTAGGGATCGGCGAGTCGAAGTCATTCCTTTTTGTCTGGATACTCAACAGTACAAACCTGTCGATCGACAACAGGCACGCGAACACTTGAATTTGCCCCAAGACAAGCAACTGATTCTGTTTGGTGCACTCAGTGCCACGGCAGATCGGAGGAAGGGCTTTCATTTACTACTCCCCGCCTTGCAGAAGCTGAGCCATTCTGGATGGCACGATCGCATCGAACTGGTGGTTTTTGGTTCATCTGAACCTAAAAATCCCGTCGATTTGGGCTTTAAGGCGCATTATCTGGGTAGTGTGGCTGATGATGCCTTACTAGCGCGAGTCTATTGTGCTACTGATGTTATGGTTGCGCCCTCTATTCAAGAATCATTCGGACAAACGGGTTCTGAATCACTCGCTTGTGGTACGCCAGTCGTTGCATTTGATGATACTGGATTAAAAGATATCGTCGATCATCAGCAAAACGGATACCTGGTTCGTCCCTTCGACATCGAGGATTTAGCCAACGGAATTGCCTGGGTGCTAGACAATCAAGAGCGACACCGAAAACTATGCCGTCAGGCTCGCGAAAAAGCCGAACGGGAATTTGCGCTGGAGATCCAAGCGCGTCGCTATTTGTCTCTGTACACTGAACTTTTGGATGAGCGCGATCGCGAAAATGCTCGAAAACAGTTTATTTCGTAGTCTCTACTGCACTTGCCTCAAGCTCTATCAGTTCAAGCTTGGTATGGTTATGAAAACTATTAATTATTTTGAATCACAGCAATGCACTCGGAAGCTTTTGAAGAATGCGATCGCCGTTCATCCGATCGAAGTCAATTAATATTAATATGCTAGATAAATTCTTCGGTGCGCGGGATGACATGACCGATACCCCGAGTAACCTACAAGATAGTATTCAAAACGACGAACGCCTTGGTCTTGACAGTAGCGATCGCAAGCTCTTGGTTTTTGAACTGGGTTACACGGGACACTATTCCAGTTATCTTCGGCATTTAGCTGAGTATTGGTGTAAACATCAATTACCCGGTCACCTGGATATTGTTGTCTCACCCAGTTTTGTAAAGCACCACGGTGAAGTCCTAGAAATTGCGGCAAGCTGCCAGCAAAACAACCTGAACTTCGTAGCGATTACTCCAGCAGAAGAAGCAAGTCTAATACCCCGAAAATCTTCGATGAATCGTGCGTTGCGTTCTTTTCAGGAGTGGAAGCTTCTGAGAAAGTATGCGACTCAGCTAGGGGCTACCCATTGTCTACTTTTGTACTTTGATTCCTTTCAATCCGCGATCGCATCAGGCGCTAAGCTTCCCTGCCCATTTTCCGGCATTTATTTTAGACCGACATTTCATTACAGAACTTTCGCGGGCTACGTGCCTTCCTGGAGAAATCGCTTACAACACTGGCGGGAGAAGTTTGTCATCCTGCCTCGGATCATGAACCATCCTCAGCTCCGAAGTTTGTTTTGCCTCGATCCATTTGTGGTCAAGCCGATGGAGCGATTTCGCAGCAAGGCAAGCGCCATTCATTTACCAGATCCCGTGCAAATCTATGGCGTTCCCAAACAACACGACCTAAAAACCTTTAAGGAGAGCTTGGGAATCGAGCCAGGTAGGACGGTGTTTCTCTTATTTGGAGCACTCTATGACGGTCGTAAAGGCGTTCACCAAGTGCTGGACGCAATTTCTGCCTTATCACCGGATCTGTGCCAGAAGCTCTGCCTCTTGTTAGTCGGTCAACTGGGAGATAATTCCCCCATTCCAGCACAGCTTGCAGAACTTTCCCAGAACTTGCCCTTGCAAGCGATTATCCGCGATGGGTTTGTCCCAGAGCAGGACGTTCAGCTATATTTCCAAAGTGCAGACGTTATTTTGGCACCGTACCAGAGGCATATTGGGATGAGTGGCATCCTCGTTCAGGCGGCAGCGGCGGGGAGACCGCTTTTATCGACGAATTATGGCTTGATGGGGGAAATAACTCGTTGCTGGCAGCTAGGGTTAGCCGTAGACGCAACAGATCCCAGTGAAATAGCCAAAGGATTGACTCGGTTTTTGCTGGAATCTTCAGATGAATTGAGCGATCGCACCAAAATGGCAGCATTTGCCGAACTCAATTCAGCCGAACATTTTGCCAGCCTTATTTTTCAATATACATAGCTATCTAGTTTTTGAAACGTTGAGAGTCCTACTAAGAAAACATGGTTAGCACAACATCCGAGACATCCCAAACCAACAGTATCAGCAACTCCTGTCGAGTCGCTTGGCTTCTGCAAGGAGCGGGAGCTTACTACCAACCGATCATGAGTGAATTTACCCGACTGTTTCCCCAAACAACAGTATTCACCGCAGATTGGTCGGGGTTTATGGCTGGATTTGAAAACTCTTTCACAGTCCAGCAAGTGGGGGAAATGAAACTTTTGGCAACACCGTTGCAAACCAAAGGCTATGGTCCTTCCTTTGCCTATTTGTCTCCAAAAATAATCAGTCACCTACTCCAGTTCAAGCCTGATGTCATCTTTACAACAGCTTTTTCTCTCTGGACTATACTCGCGTTGCTGTTCAAAGCATTGGGAGGGTGGCGAGTTGCGATTGTTGTTGATGGTAGCTCACCCAGTATAGACCATCGAAATTCATGGTTACGCCTGTTGCTTCGGCGTATCATGACAAAGTTTACAGATACCTTTATTACAAATACTCATTCAGGAGAAGTTTATCTAACAGATGTTCTCGGAGCTAAAAAGCATCGTGTATTTGTGCGTCCCTACCTAATGCCGCATCCAAAAACGTATGAGCGGAATCTAGAAAATTCTCAGCTAGCGAACTTACAGCTAGCTCATCCTATCTTTTTATTCGTTGGGCATCTTATTCCTCGAAAAGGTGGTGAAGAATTATTAAAAGCCTGCTCCGTTCTGCAAGAGCAAGGATATCGAGACTATACCTTACTCGTTGTTGGAAATGGTTCTCAGCGCGCTGAATTGGAGGATTTCGTTAAAACTCATCACTTAGAAGAGCGGGTTAAGTTCGTTGGCTCTGTTCAGTATCAAAAGGTAGGAGCCTATTATCACAATGCTGATGTTTTTGTGTTTCCAACCCTTGAGGATGTCTGGGGAATGGTAGCGGTTGAGGCGATGATGTTTGGTAAACCCATCCTCTGTTCTGAATGGGCAGGAGCGGCAGAAATGGTGGTGAATGGGGAGAATGGCTATGTCTTTGACCCCAATCATCCAGAAAAATTAGCTGCATTAATGGGTCGATTGATCGCTAACCCCAATTTAATTAACAGTATGGGTGAAAAGTCTCGTCAAATTATGGCGAATCATAGTCCAGAAGCTATCTCGAAGTTTCTGGCTGAAGTTGTAGAATTCGCTTGCAAGAATTAGGCAGTAACAGGGTCTTAAAGCTAATGCGACCTGACAGTCAATGCCTAAGTGTTACTAAATTTTATTCGTCATTCAAAACTGTTAAATATGCCTGGAGCTTCTGAAAAAGAACCTGTATTTATCATAATTCCCGTCCACAATCGTAAGGAAACAACCTTAACCTGCCTGGAATATCTCAAACTATGTGGCGATCTACAGCGATATCATGTCGTGATTGTGGATGATGGTTCTACTGACGGAACGAAGGAAGCAATCAATAGCTCATACCCAGAAGTTATTGTTTTACCCGGAAATGGAGACCTCTGGTGGACTGGAGCTATGGCACAAGGGATGCAGTACGCTTACGAACAGGGCGCAGAGTACTTCTTTTGGCTGAATGATGACTGTGTTCCTGAGTCAGATGCTTTGTCACAACTCGTCGCATTTATGCGATCGCATCCCGACACGATTGCGGCACCGACTTGCTACAGCTCGACTGCCAATACTCTCTATCGAGAACATAACGCCTTTAAAGGCCACCAAAGTTTGGCGGCCAATTCAGGAGAGATCGTCTACGCTGATGGATTGTCGGGTTGGTGCGTGGGCATTCCGGCATCTGTATTCCGCAAAATCGGACCTCCCGATATTCACAAATTTCCTCATTATTCAGGAGACGATACCTATATTTTGCGGGCGACTCGTGCTGGATTTAAAGCCTGTGTCATTGGTGATATCAAAGTTACCCTGTTTGGTCCGGTTCATCCCAAGCTCAATTTTCACAGCTACTTTCGCCCCGGTTTAACGCCAGTCGCTACATTTCAAGCACTGTTTTGGAGTAAAAAATCTCCCTATCGTCTACCCACGCTATTTTTTTATCAAACAGAACGATACGGGCCGCTGCTCGGACTATCGTTCTTTACAATTAAGCTGATTTTGTGGCTGGGACAGTGGGCAAAACTACAATTGACCTTGTGGCTCAGACCGCAGGCGATCGAGGTGGGAGAGAGTCTATGAAGCCGCTAAAAGTTCTCCTGTCTGCGTATTCCTGCGAACCCGGTCGAGGTTCAGAACCAGGCGTCGGCTGGAATGTTGCCAGAGAAGTCGCTAAGTACCACGAAGTCTGGGTACTGACTCGCCCGGATGAAAGTGGTGACATTATTGAAGCAGAGCTAGCTCGCAACCCAGTCCCTAACCTGCATTTTGTCTACTTCAATCTCCCGATCTGGGGAAGTGGATGGCGCTGGGGACAAAGCGGAGCAATGCAAATTCACTACTATCTTTGGCAGATTCAAGCCTACTTTGTTGCCCGTCGCCTACATCGTGAAATCGGTTTCGACGTTGTTCACCACGTCACCTTTGTCAAGTACTCAAATCCCAGTTTTCTTTCCCTGCTTCCCATCCCCTTTATCTGGGGCCCAGTCGGCGGCGGGGAATCTGCGCCAAAGGCGTTCTGGAAAGATTTTAGCGTCCGAGCTAGGCTCTACGAAACGGCACGAAGCTTAGTACGCTGGATAGGAGAGCGCGATCCCTTCGTATCCCTGACAGCCAGACGAAGTGCCGTTGTGCGATCGACAACCGAAGATACGGCCGAGCGCTTGTACAAAATGGGCGTAACTGACGTGCAAATTCTGCCAGAGTCAGGTTTACCTGCCGAAGAAATAGCGCGTCTGACTCAGTACGGAATGCCCGATTGCGGTCCCGTGCGGTTCATCAGTATGGGCAGACTTTTGCATTGGAAGGGCTTTCACTTGGGACTGCGAGCTTTTGCTCAAGCCAACTTACCGGATGCCGAGTATTGGCTTTTGGGAGATGGACCCGAAGCTCAGAGTCTGGCAACCCTGGCGGAGGAACTAGGAATTGCGTCACAGGTCAAGTTCTGGGGGCGGCTGCCACGGGCAGAGACGTTAAGCAAGTTAGGAGAGTGTCACGTACTCGTTCACCCTAGCTTGCATGACTCGGGAGGATGGGTGTGTATGGAGGCCATGGCAACGGGGCGTCCAGTCATTTGTTTGGACTTGGGAGGACCAGCCGTTCAAGTCACGGCGGAAACGGGCTTGAAGATTCCAGCCCATCATCCCGACCAGGCAGTACGCGACTTAGCGGAGGCAATGGTTCGTCTTGCTCAAGACGCCGATCTGCGAGTTTGCTTAGGACAAGCAGGGCAGAAGTTAGTCAGCGAGACTCATAGTTGGGAAGCTAGAGGTCAGTCGCTAGCCCAGCTCTATGAAAAAATTTGCGATCGCTCGCCAGTACCAGTATTGGATTAGCTTACCTGACAATTCATACAGTGACCAGTTATCAGCGATCGGGAGCTTCTTAGAATGCACATCCTTAGCGTACATAATCTTTATCAATTTCGTGGAGGCGAGGATGAATGCCACGAGGCTGAGGTCAGTCTTTTACGGGAGATGGGTCACTCGGTTGACGTGTACGAGGAGAAAAACGATCGCGTGGCAGCATTAGGCAACTTGCGTATGGCGATTAGGACAATATGGTCTGACGAAGCCTATCAAATCGTCAGTCGTCGGTTAACCGAGCAGTCCTACGATGTGGTTCACGTCCAAAATTTCTTCCCTCTCATTTCCCCGGCGATCTACCATGCGGCGAAGGCGAAAGGGGTTCCCGTCGTCCAAACTCTACATAACTACCGCCTCTTGTGCCCCAATGCCATGTTTTTCCGTGACGGACGTGTCTGTGAAGACTGTCTGGGGAAGCCTGTTTCTTGGCCGGGTATGCTGCACGGCTGCTACCGGAACAGTCATGCGGCAACCGGGGTGGTGAGTGCGATGCTCGCAGTGAACCACGCTATCCAAAGTTGGACGAAGATGGTAGATGTATACATCGCGCTTACTGAGTTTGCTCGACAAAAGTTTATCGAGGGAGGTCTTCCCGCCGAGAAGATTGTGGTGAAATCCAACTTCGTCAACCCAGACCCCGGTCCTGGAGAAGGACGTGGAGGATTTGCCCTGTATGTAGGACGGTTAACTGTCGAGAAAGGCATCCACACCTTATTATCTGCCTGGGAGCAACTCGGTGAAAAGCTACCCCTTAAGATTGTCGGGGATGGGCCTCTAGCGGATGAGGTGGCGAAAGCGGCTCAGCGACTGCCTCAAGTTGAATGGTTGGGACGCCGACCCATGTTAGAGGTTTACGATCTCATGGGCGAAGCACAGGTTTTGATCTGCCCCTCGCAATGGTATGAAACCTTTGGTCGCGTGATCGTCGAGGCATTTGCCAAGGGGACTCCCGCAATCGTCGCGAATCTCGGCGCGATCGCAGAACTGATCGATCCAGGTCGCACCGGATTGCATTTTCGACCTGGCGACCCAGAGGATTTAGCGGACAAAGTAGAGTGGATGCGATCGCATCCAGCAGAACTTGCTCAGATGCGCCGGGAGGCACGAGCCGAGTTTGAAGCCAAGTATACTGCCGAGAAAAACTACCACCGACTGATAGAGATTTACGCTCAGACTCAACCTAGCTTCATCGATCGGAACTAGTAAGTAGGTAGGCACCAACAAACAAAGGTATGTCAATAAATCTTAAGAGAGTAAAACCCTCTTCCCTTCTGCCTTGCATCAACGACAACTATTAATGCCCACCTACTTAGTACTGAACTCTTGAAGTAGAGAAATGATGTAGAGAAATGACGGCTAAAAACCACAGATTGACAAGATTAGATTTATGTCGAGGTATTGCTATTTATGCTGTTGTTGTACAGAATTCAGGTGATGAAACGTGGGCTGAAGTCGGTTACTGGGCAGCTGCGTTGAGAAGTTTTTGTAGCTTTGCTGTTCCCTTTTTTCTAGCGACATCATTCTACTTGATGGTTCGTAAGCTATACATTAATAAAACTAAGTATTCCTTAATTTCGAGAATGCAGCGCCTACTCATACCCTATATATTTTGGAGTGCGCTTTACTTATTCTTAAAATCCGCAAGATTTTTGCTGCTCAACGAATCTGATGATTTAAGAAAGTTATTCCTCGATCCAATTTCCTTAATTTTTATTGGAGGTTCATCTGTTCAGCTCTATTTCTTACCACTGTTATTGGCGGGAACTCTATTAATGCCTTTAGCCGCTTATCTGATTAAAAAAATATTTCAATCGACAGATTAATTTTGCTACTACTAGCCAGTTTGGCGATTTATGAATTTATTTTAGTTTCTGGCAATTCGTTTCACTTGGAACCTAACGTAGCGTTTGAAAATTTAGCGGGATGGATACTACCTGACGGCAACAAAAACCAAGTGATTCGATTGATTTTTGTTGTAATTTCATTTTTGATATGGTGTTTTCCATATCTGGCAGCGGCTATGCTGTTAAATCATTTGTTGCTCTACCAAAAATCGATCGGACTCAATTACAGGGTTACAGTACCGTTGTTAGTATCATTTTTTTTGATTAATAGTTTTGGTAAACTATTTCTGGTTAATTCAGTTTATGAGATTGTTCGAGCTTACTCTTTTTTATTGCTGGGAATTTCTTTATCCGATCGCTTAAGAGAGAACCGTGTCATCACAAACTTGGGTCTATGCTCTTTTGGTATCTATTTAGTACATCCTATTATGATTTCATTTCTTGAGATATTGGCAGGAAAGGTTTATCCTCAGCTTTTCGATCGCGTATCTATCCTGACATTATTAACATTCTCCATGCCGAGTTTTTTAATGGCTTGGCTAGCTGTATCTCCTCTAATGAAGAGGAAATGCTTAGCAAAGTTTCTATTTGGAGGTTAAGACCTCACAAAACTTCCTCTCTGTGCTATCAATTCCTTTTGAGACAGTAGGCTAAAATAGTGCTGTGCTGGATACAGTGGTGAACGAAATGAACCCAGGAACGGCATCCTTAAAGAAGAAAAAGGGATTTGTCAAAACTTCAACACTAGTACTGTTTGCATTTGCTACTGCTTTTTTTCCACGCCTGCTGCGTGCAGCACCTCTGAATTTCGTTCACTTTGCTACCGTACCGCTCGCTTTTGGAGTCGCCATATTCCAAAGCCGGTCAAAAAGTCCTAATCAACTCTCCATCACAAGAGAGCTACTAGTTGGCTTATATATTTTTTTTACGATTAGTTTTGCTAGTGCGCTTTGGAACGGTGCGGGAGCTATCAATGCAATCTTGGGATTCTTAATGCTTGCAGAACCATTCATGCTTCTGGTGGCACTCGTTTGTATACCCATGTCTCCTACAACCTTCGAGCAAATTCGCAGCTGGATGGTAGGCTTTGTCGGTTTCCACCTCTTTCTGGTCTACGCTCAGTATGCTCTGGGTTTCTGCCACTTGCCTGGGGAGTGCGACAACATCCAAGGCGTTTTTTTTCGCTCGGGTTCTGGTCATGTTGTAGGTGCCTCCATTGCCTGCACGTTTGGAATTTACTATTTACTCAACACTAAACACCGCCCTCTCTGGGTACGCGTGTTAGTATTTTTAATCGCATTTGGCGAGATACAACTTGCAGACGCTAAGCAGGTGCTACTGATGTTTGTAGTGGCATTTGTCATTATATCTCTCATTAATGTCAAAAATCCCCTCAGAACGATACTGTACTTAATAGGTATCACCCTTTTCGTGATTGTATTTAGCTGGGCTATTCAAAATGTTGAAGCTCTTTCATCATTTGGTGCTTGGAATAGACCAGAGCTCTATGGACCAGATGGTGAAGCGACTAAGTTTAAGCTTTCCGGAATTCGGACAATTCTTGCCTACATGCATTCACCTGTTAATTGGTTACTCGGTCTTGGTCCTGGTCATACGATCGGTCGATTAGGAGGGTGGATGCTGAGAGATTATAGTTCTTTATTATCGCCATTAGGAGCGACCCGAGTTCCTTACGGCGAAACAGTTCCTGTTAGCACTGTCGTTTGGGCTTATTTAGCATCGAGTTGGTTAGCGAATTCAACCAGTCTGTTTGCTCCTTTTTTTGGCTGGGCAGGCATCTGGGGAGATTTCGGGTTTTTAGGTTTAGGAGCGTACTTATATCTTTGCTCGATAGTATGGCGTCGGCTTTGCCCCGACGATCTTCCTAAATACTTTATGCTCACTGTATTTGTTTGTGGGTTGATTTTTACTCAAATGGAAGAACCCGCTTATATGCTCTACATCGCAACGGTAATCGGCTTGCACTGGCAAGAACATCAGAGCAATAAGAAAAAATATGAGGAATCCTTACAACAATCCTTACCAATTTCAACGGAGTGAAGCAAACAGATTCACCGGCTTCCCTAAGGATTAACTCAAATTTAAACGCAGAGCAATTCAGGATTCAACCCTAAATCTGAAGTTAGCTGTCGAATTTCATTTTCATAGATGTGGTTCATCACAAATACCACATCGGGTTGATACTCTCGTAGAAATTCGGGCGGTACAATTTTCTGTCCCGTTCCAGCAACATACATCCCTTGCTTGCGAGGATTGAGGTCCACAACGTACTGAATCGAGTCTTGGATTTTTAGGAGATTCAGGAATGTCACCCCCTTCGAGCCTGCCCCCCAAGCCACGGCATGCTTTCCGTTCTGAGCGATTTGTTCTAGTTTTTGCTTCCACGCTTCAATCTTTTCCTGGAACCTAGTCGTAAACGTGGCAATATCGTGGGTTAAGCGATCGAGTTCATCAATTTGGCGATCGCACAGATGCTCTTCCCCAGTTGTTGGCAAAGCTTCGAGGCAAAGAAACTGTCCTGCATACGTCTGTGTGATGTCAGACACTCGAAACCCACAACGGGAAAAGGCTTGCTTGAGAGCGGTGGAAGCAAAATAGCAGCAGTGTTCGTAGATAATATCCCAAATCGCTAAATGCTCAAAAGTGTCCAGTGCATTAGGAACCTCAAAGAACACAACAGTATTGAGGCGATCGCCGATCGCTAACCGCAGGGGTTTAAGCAAGTCAGCGGGGTTAGGAACGTGTTCTAAGGTGTGCCGACAGCAAATCAAATCGGCTTGATAGTCTTGGTAGCGTTCTGAATAGAAATCCTGAATGAACTGAACCCGATCGGCACTCGACTCATGTTCTGAACGGGGAACGTAGCTCGGATCGAAGCCTAATCCCCGATTATTACCCAATTCGCATAAGGAAATCAGAAAATCTCCTTTGCCGCAACCTATCTCGATAACGTCTTTGTTGTAAAGATTATGACGTTCTACCAACCCAGCCGCCAGGGATTGAGCATACTCCTGAAATCGAGGAGAGTAGTGCAAGGAGTTTTCGTAGTCTTGAGAATAGCCTAACTTGCTTGGATCGAACGCGACATTGGTAATGAAACCACACTCATGGCAAAACGCTAGTTTAATATCTCCCTTGGGACAATTCCTCGCGGCTTGCTGCTCTGACCATAAAAGATTGCAATAGACTGGAACCTCCAACATTTCAAAAAATGTCTCTAATTTGGGAGAACCACACACAGCACAGCTTAGATTAGATAGTGCGTTCATAATAGCGCTCGTACTCCATCAAAATTTTTTCGACAGTCTTGATTTCGGATTGGAATTGATTTACTTCTTGAATCCGTGACTTCAGGCAAGTTTTCAGTTATCAAAGAAACTATCATTGATTTAAAAAGCTAGCCCATTTAAGCTACTTTACATCTGGATGGATGGAAAAGAATCCCATGTTTCACTAACAGCATTGTGCTAGCATTAATTCCTGTACTCAGCAGGACATTATCTAATCTGAACTGTCTGCCACTCCCACTGAGCAAAATGATTTCTAACATTAAAGAGGGTAGCATTATTCCTCCCACATGAAACGCAAGGAAAAAGAAGACTTTACCTCTATACCTTGGAGCGATGAGAGCTAAGATAACTCCCAGAGGAATAAAGCTTAGACTATAGTAAATGATTCTGTAGATTTCATCAGAGCGATCGAGATTAATACTCCAATTACTAAAATGCAGCAACTCAGGTAAAAAATATCTAAAAATAGTTACTTCTGGAGAAAACAAAAACGCATATGAGTTCTGTAATTGGTCAATATAGAATCGCAGTACTGAACCATCATAAGTAACTATTACAGAATGAAACCTGTTATCTGCGAAAATATTAGGAATGATGAACTCTGGGGTGATTCCATTGTCTCCAGTAATCGGAGTTCGCAGGCGAAAAACGAGATCGGTGCCCTCTTGCCCTAGGGTGAAATTTCGCTCGTAGAGACTGCCTGAAAACGAGATAATTCGAGCTGGCCCCGTTTGTGCGGGTTCAGCTGTCGCAATCGTAGCACCCAAAGTAAATTGAGACGTTCCACGGATTTTTTGTGCCATTAATGTGGCTGGAGTTGTGGTTTTCAGCCAGTGATGGGAACTGAGAACAACGCCCCTCTCTGGGACAGTTTCTGGGGATTGTCCTTGCCACGATAGCTCGGGAAGCTGCCTAGTTTGGTCGGGGTAGCTTCCTTTACCCGTAAACTGATAATAAGCTACGAGGGAATTCGCGATCGCGGATGGCGGTTGCTGATGAGAAAAAGTGCGTGCAACGTCTTCTTGTGAAAACGCTTTGTCGGCGACATAGACTTGAGAAATATATCCTTGCCAAGGACGATCCCCGGTCGCTTCATTCCCCAACAGCAAAGGAAACGCTGGGTTCCAATGACCGAGGTTTGTAGCATTTTGTAGTGCGATCGCAATGAGAACGGTTAATGTGGCATACCCAACAAAACACGCAGCCAGCGTTTGGATTGAAAGCAACCCTCTAATTTTGGCAATCCGAGTCGCTAGATAACCGGGGATTTCTGACTTTCCTAAGCTGAATCCTGCAAAACCTAGGCATCCCCCAATAGTGTTGGTCACGACATCGCTAATTGTAGAGGAACGCGAAGGCAGAAAAATCTGTATCACCTCGACCGTGAACGAAAAACTAGCACTGGCAGCCAGTACCAGAATAAAGACTACAATCTTTTCTAGCCTAGTTCTCTGTATCCAACCTGTTAACCCAAATCCAAAAGGAATAAACAACAAGATGTTTTCTATCTGATCGTTGAGGTTGGTGGGATGGAAAAAACTAGCCGGAATTGTCTGGATAGAAAAACCCGTTGGCCAGAAAAAATCAAATGGGAAAAGCGTCGCACCTAGCACGAGTAGAATGCTACCAATGCAGATAAGAAAAACCCCTCGCTCTAGCAATTTATTCAAGTCAGTCAAGATCAAAATAACTCAGAATAGATCAGCAAACGGAATAAAATTTACGGCGACTCAATTTTTGACCCAACATAATGCGATTAGGGATTGATATCAACTCCCTCATACTGAGTCGCCTTTTACTGTCTCTTGGATTTTCTGACTCTGTTCTGGATTTTCCCAAGGAGCTATCAACGCCTGTTCAGTTGCAATCAGCAAATCTCTGACTAATTTAGGGAAATGTTTTCCCAACCAGTAGGTCAGGTATAGATAGCACATAGCTCTCTCAAAAATACTTAGGGAACCATATTGGATAGAGACGAAATATTCCCAAAGCAGTCGCCACTCAGGAAAGACAATTCGTCCTTTTTTAGAGGGATCGAACCACTCTGTCGGTGGCAGAGGTCCGGCACCGATCAGTTGTGCCACTCTCGTTCTACCTCTGGCAATTTGAAACTGTTTTTCCTTCACCGAGCGATTAGAATGGTCTCTGTTAAAAAATAAGTATTCTGGAATCTCGTAGAACCGCCCGAAGAGGCTTAGTTGGACTAATAAAACACTATCTCCACGAGCATAATAACCAATCAGCGGTGTCGTCTTGAGAATCGCTGTGCGAGTCAAGCCAAAAATTTCAACGGCGGCATGAACCTTATGGTTAACGCAGACAAGACTGCGAAAACGTTCTTGTGGCTTAGGATGGTCAGTGTTGATATGGTAGCTGTATTCACTCAGAATTTTGCCATTTTCATCAATGAACTTGGTTTTTGAGTAACACAGAACGACGGTAGAATCTCGGTCAAGTACCTCAACACACTTTGATAGAAAGTCTGGCGTATAAAGGTCATCGTGAGCCGACCACTTAAAATACTCTCCCGTCGATAATTCAAAAACATAATTGTAATT
>DATNPC010000462.1:0-7196 GCA_036703375.1 Allocoleopsis sp. | reverse complement strand
TTCCCCTGCGGGTTACTTTGAACTGCGGCAACACGACGATGGAAGTGTAGAAATTGTCTACTTCGGTCTCCTGGAGGAATTTCAGGGGCGGGGTTTTGGCAAGCATTTACTCACGCTAGCCATTGAGCAAGGCTGGCAACTCGGAGCTAATCGTCTTTGGGTGCATACCTGCACCCTAGACCACTCAGCAGCCTTGCCGAACTACATCAAGCGAGGCTTCAAACCCTTTCGCCAGGAAACTTACATCACGACGGTTAAAGACGGTGTATTCATTAATTAGCGATCGCTTCAGCAACAATCGAGCGATCGGCAATTAACTTCAAGGCGGCTTGATACTGCTTATCTGCGATCGTGCCGACTTCATTGAGTGTAATTGGATCTAGCGACACCTCTACGTCAGGTTTGATGCCCTGTTTATGGATATCTCGATGGCTAGGCGTTTCGTACTTAGCAACAGTAACCGCTAAACCGGAGCCGTCTGTTAGATCGAACAAAGACTGAATTAAGCCTTTACCAAAGGTTTTTTCTCCGACTAGCTGCGCTCGCTTGTTGTCCTGTAACGCTCCGGCCAGAATTTCGCTAGCACTGGCTGTTCCTTGGTTGACGAGAACGACTAATGGATCTTGAGTGAGGGCAGAGCCATAGGCGTCAAAACTACCGATTGTGCCTTGTCGGTTCACGGTATACACGATGGTGCCTGTATCGAGCCATTGTCGGGCAATTTCGATGCCTGCTTGCAACAAACCGCCGGGATTATTGCGGAGGTCGAGGATGTAAGCTTCTGCTCCCTGTTGCTCTAAACTAGCGATCGCGTTGGATAGTTCTGCGGGAGCATTGGCACTAAACTGAGTCAGGCGAATGTAACCCACTGGCACTTTGTCCGGCGTGGAATCCAGGACGGCATAGACGGGATTGAGGGCAATGCGATCGCGAATTAACTCAACTGACTTAGGCTCCCCTTCTTTGCTTTGAATTTTCAGGGTAACGCTGGTGCCAATGGCTCCCCGCATGCGAGAAGCGGCTTCGTCGAGCGTGAGTTCGGAAGTCTCTACGCCATCAATCGCTAAAATGCGATCGCGAGGGTTGATTCCTGCCTTCTGAGCCGGTGAACCAGTAATGGGTGCGACCACTTGTAACTCGCCCGTCTCTGGATCGAGGGCAATTTGTAGCCCTACACCCGATAGCTCTCCCGACGTATTAACCTGTAAACTCCGATACTGATTGGGCTTCAACAGCCGGGTGAACGGATCGTCGAGGCTCTCTAACATTTTTTGAATCGCTGTATAGGTTGCCTCGCGACTCTCTAGTGGCTTTTTCAAGAGTTTGTCTCGCAACATCCACCAGTTTTGATGGTTAAAGCTGTCATCAATGTAGGATTGAGAGACGATTCTCCACGCTTGAGTAAACAGCTTTTGTTCCTCTGTAAACGCAGAAGCGGCTGGCGTCCACCACGCCATGGAGAGAATGATTTGGAGGATGAGTAAAAGTCCGACCCAAAAAGCTCGTTTGTGCATAGCCTATTTTAACGTCAGGTTTTAATTCTTAATTTAGTGTGTCAGAGCGTTAAGGAACGAGACGCCGTCCAAGATACTTTTTTAGCTGGGATCGATCGTTTGGGTACTCGCACGGTGTGGCGCACCCGTTATTCTTCAGCAGCATCTAGCGCGATCGGGCGTTGTTTTTTAGTCGCATCTAGGTATATCAGGCTATGTTACATTTCTTGTATATGGTTGCAACTTAGTTGCTCCCACAACATCGGTACGTGAGCCTTCTCACCCCTCCTATGATGGCAATTTCTCCTGGGGCATGCTGCCTGCTGGGGTCAAACACATCAAATACAGCTATATCCTTTTACGAACTCGGGCCTCATGTTTTCTAAGCAGATAACTGACTCAAAAGTCTACAACTGGTTTGAGGAGCGTCTAGAAATTCAGGCATTGTCTGAGGACGTTACCTCCAAGTATGTACCTCCGCACGTTAATATCTTCTACTGCCTGGGTGGGATTACCCTAGTTTGCTTCTTAATCCAGTTTGCGACTGGATTTGCCATGACCTTTTACTATAGACCAACTGTTACAGAGGCATTTTCCTCCGTACAGTATTTAATGACTGAAGTAAACTTCGGCTGGCTCATTCGCTCCGTTCACCGCTGGTCTGCCAGCATGATGGTGCTGATGATGATTTTGCACGTTTTCCGCGTGTATCTCACAGGTGGCTTCAAAAAGCCCCGCGAGCTAACCTGGATAACGGGCGTAATTCTAGCCGTGATTACCGTTTCCTTCGGTGTTACTGGTTACTCACTGCCTTGGGACCAAGTTGGTTACTGGGCGGTCAAGATTGTCTCTGGCGTCCCCGAAGCAATTCCCGTAGTTGGTGTTTTCATTGCTGACTTGGTGCGGGGTGGTTCGAGCGTCGGTCAAGGAACCCTCACTCGTTACTACAGCGCTCACACCTTCGTGCTGCCCTGGCTGATTGCTGTGTTCATGTTGCTACACTTCATCATGATTCGCAAGCAGGGTATTTCGGGTCCGTTGTAAAGCGAACTCGTAGAGTTGGCGATCGGCTAGACGTTAATCTTAGCCGTTCTAGCTCATCTCTCAAGAACCGTTAGATCCGAATTCAAAACCAATCTCTTTCTGCCTGCCGATTTACATCGTAAAGGAGAACAATCTCAACAATGGCAACTATCAAAAAGCCCGATCTAAGCGATCCAAAGCTGCGCGAAAAATTGGCCAAGGGCATGGGTCATAACTACTATGGCGAACCCGCTTGGCCTAATGACCTCCTGTACATTTTCCCCGTAGTGATCATGGGGACGATCGCATTGTGCATTAGTTTGGCGGTTCTCGACCCCGCGATGACGGGTGAACCCGCAAACCCCTTTGCGACGCCTTTAGAAATCCTCCCGGAATGGTACTTATTCCCAGTTTTCCAAATCCTGCGGACTCTACCCAACAAACTTCTGGGAGTTGCTTGCATGGGAGCAGTTCCTTTAGGTTTAATCCTAGTTCCCTTTATCGAGAGCGTTAACAAGTTCCAAAACCCGTTCCGCCGTCCAGTGGCAACGACGGTTTTCTTGTTTGGCACCCTTGTCACGATTTGGTTAGGCGTAGGTGCTACCCTCCCAATCGACAAGTCTCTCACTTGGGGTCTGTTCTAAGACCTAAATTAGTTGCTTTAATTTGACGCCTGTTGGTGTCTGAGCAGTGCTAATGTACTGTACAAAGACATCCACGGGCGTTAATTTTTTGCTGAAATTGGATATAGCATCAACTGTCACGCATTTAAATTGGGTATCAGTAGCGACGAAGATGGTCGCACAAGGATTTTGCAATTCTTGACAATAAGGTTTAACTCACGAACAGCTTAAAATTACCAATACATTCACTACCTCATACCATTCACTCGCATTTGTACAGGAATTTGTACATCAAATGGAAGGAAGAATGACGATCGGTAACAGGTAATGAATAATAGAAAGTATACAGGGATCGTTTGCTTGACCCAACCGACGATGGCGGCTGGGCGTTTATTTGATATGCCAATCAAAGGTATGACTGGGGAAACTCCCCTCCCAAACAGGACGCCAATCTACTAACTTCTCAGGGCTTCTACGCAACACATTTGCCCCTTAGGATTGATTCAAAATTCCTGGACATGACTTACTAGTGGTGAGAGAAAAATTTGACTTTACTCTCTCTTTTTTCTCATGTCAGTAGTCATCCTTAAAGACTGCTGATAGATACAAACCTAAGACCTCTTCAAACAACAACCTGACATCCTTTGGCAGCCTTAGCCGAAGTCTAGGTTCTGAAGAGATTGAATCAGATTCTTGATAACTACTTGATAGGTATATGGTGAGCCGTGCAAAGGGCCGAGCAAATAGGGATGTTAAAACTTGAGCGTCTCCAGGTCAAGAGCGATTTGACTGTCCAAGCCCAAGTACAGAAATGGTTTGAACAGTTTTACTCAAACCACATTTTTCAAAACAACGGCTCTCAACGCCAATTCGACCGACTCAATCTAGCTTTAGCAGAGGGATTTTCCAATGCTGTTCGCCACGCTCATCAAGAGCTACCCACCGAAACGCCGATTGAAATCGAATTGGCTATCCGGAACGGACGGATAGAAATCCGAATATGGGATTGGGGAAAGCCTTTCAACCCCGATGATGTTGAGGAACCACTACCAGGGACTCTTTGTGAAGGAGGATATGGCTGGTTTCTTCTCAGACGCCTTGCCGACAAAGTTGTTTACGAACGCTGTCAAGATGGAAGGAACTGCCTGTTGATTTCCAGCAGCATTTAAAAGGCGCTCGTAGGCGATCGCAAAATCGATGACAAGAGTTGATAAATTTGGAGGAAAGACAGACTGGGGTCAGCATGTTAGTGGCACCACTGACCTCGTATTTGTTTTTCTGGAGATTTTTCAGTGTGAAGGGGGCATTCAGTCCTATGTGCAAGATATCTTGCAGGCTTATCTGTCCCTAAAAACCCAGACAGATAGCCAAACTCCCACTGAGATATTTTTGCTTCGGGATGAACCGGAATGTCACAATCCTTGGAATGTACCTCCACTCCAGTTTCATTACCTCAAAACCCAGTTGCCCATGATGGGCCGTTTGCGGTTAGCCGCAGCACTGTTGCGCTGTTTGTGGCAAAGACGCCCTAGGCATGTTTTCTGCGGTCACATTAAACTAGCACCGCTAACCCAACGACTCTGCCAATTGACGGGTATACCCTACACTATCTTGACGTATGGCAAAGAAGTGTGGTATGGATTACCAGATCGCGAACGGGAAGCTTTAGCCGCAGCAGCAGAAATTTGGACGATCAGTCGCTACAGTCGCGATCGCCTTTGCGAAGCTAATGACATAGAGGCTCAAAAAGTCAAGATTTTACCTTGCGTGGTGGATGGGCAGACCTTCACCCCCGGTGTTAAACCGCCCGAACTCGTTTCCCGGTACGGTTTGGCTGGGGCTAAAGTCCTCATGACTGTAGCTCGGCTCTGGTCGGGTGATATCTACAAAGGCGTCGATGTTACTATTCAGGCACTACCCGCGATCGCTCAAGTTTTCCCAACCGTGAAGTATTTGGTCATTGGTCGCGGCGACGATCGACCGAGACTCGCCCAACTGGCTCAAGATTTGGGCGTTAGCGATCGCGTTATCTTTGCCGGTTTCGTCCCTACGGCTGACCTTGTCGAACACTACCGCCTTGCCGATGCTTACATCATGCCCTCCCAAGAGGGGTTCGGAATTGTCTATTTAGAAGCAATGGCGTGCGGAAAACCCGTGTTGGCTGGTGATGGAGATGGTTCGGCTGACCCGCTACAAGACGGGCTGCTCGGCTGGCAAGTGCCGCACCGAGACCCCGAAGCTGTTGCCTCGGCCTGTATCGAAATTCTCCAAGGATGCGATCGACGCTGTAACGGTCAGTGGTTGCGAGAACAGTGTTTGATGCGATTTAGTAAAGATACCTTGGCTAGGCAGTTACAACAACTCCTGAATTCCACTACTACGTCTTTGCCCAAACACCAGTCCAAACTCCTTCCCTCCAGGTGGGAATGAATCTGGACTAGGATGGAGATGTTATCCATTATCCTGCATCCTTATAAAGACTGCCGTGAACCAGGACACCCCTAAACTTTTGCCGTTCAATCTCTCTGGCGTGGGCTGTTGGCTCGCTGTCTTAACAACGTTTATGTTGCTAGGAGCAGTTGGCTTGGGCTGGATAGTCAACGGTTTGTTGATTCTGGTGGGAATAGTAATTGTCGCCCCGGTTATTGGTTGGTTCGCGTTTCGCTGGTGGCTGAGACGCAACTTAGTGGAAGACAAATGTCCAGTCTGTGCCTATGAGTTTACTGGTTTTAATCAGACTGAGTGCCAGTGTCCCAACTGTGGGGAACCCCTGAAAGTAGAGCAAGGTCATTTCAATCGCGTCACGCTTCCCGGCACGATTGATGTTGAAGCGGTCGAGGTATCAGCTCGTCAACTTGAAGATTAAGGTTGTAGTACAACTATAACGCCACGCTTTGGAATTAGGATTCGTTGTCAAATCGACTAACGTTCTCAGTCGTGTTTGTTAGCCATACGCAACGGATCGAGAGTAGTTTTTGGTTGTTATGACGGCGAGCGGTAGGCTTGTAATTGGGCTTTTAGCTGAGCAATTTCTTGAGCCATATCTAAAACCATCGCTGCGCCTACTAGATTTAACCCTAAATCCTGACGTAATCGTTGGATCTGAGCAATGCGAGCAACATCACGCGATCGCAACATCGATTCACTTGATTCAATCACTCCCAAGGCAACGAAGCGTTCTATGACATGAGTAGATGTCTGCGTCACACGAGCCGCATATTCAAAGGTATAAAGCTCATCACCCTCATGTGAGACAACAACTTTTGAAAGACTGACTTGATTCATAGTCTCACTTCCTCTAAATCGGCACGCGGATTAAAACTGCTGTTAGCACGAATTTTTTCATATAACTCCCGCTCAACCGGGCTTATCTCCTTAGGAGATACAATCTGTAACTTGACAATTTGGTCGCTACGTCCATCCTTGGGTTTAGGCCATCCTTTGCCTCGTAACCGTAACGATTGCCCAGAACGAATACCAGCGGGAATGCTCATTGTCACGCTTCCGTCCGGTGTTGGTACCTTGATTTGAGAACCCAATACGGCTTCATCCGGTCTAATCGGAATTTCACAGACAATATCATCACCTTCAAACCGGAAAAATGGATGGGGTAGTAGCTCGATTGTTAAGTATAAATCTCCTCTAGCTTGGGAGAAGGGACTGGGGCGACCTTTGCCTTTGACGCGGATGCGACTACCGGGTTTAGCCCCTGCTGGAATGCGAACATTTATCGTTTCATCATCTAATTTCAGCCGTTTCTGTACGCCGTGAAACGCTTCTGAAAAAGAAAGTGCGATCGCAGCTTCTGTGTCAGGAGCAGGAGCTTCGGTCCGAAACCCCCCACCCCTGACATCCTGAAAATCATCAAACCCATCTGTGCCGCCAGGGTAAGTGCGATACGTATATGTTCTTCTTCCAGTCCGTCCATCACTGCCAAAACGACCTAACAAATCGTTAATGAAATCATCAAAGTTGCCATACTGCTCGAAATCAAATCCAGCGGCACCACCTGCTGCTCCGGGTGGAGTTGCTCCGTCTTCGCTTGCTTGCTTCCAGT
>DATNPC010000461.1:0-23851 GCA_036703375.1 Allocoleopsis sp. | reverse complement strand
ACTGTAAACCCCAATCAAGCGTTCGATACGAACGTGCAAACCTGTTTCCTCTAGCACTTCGCGAATACAGGCTTCTGCCGCCTCTTCTCCGGCATCCATCCGTCCACCCGGCAAGCACCATCGTCCGTTATCGGTACGACGGGTGAGTAATAGTTTCTGCCGTGTGGGATCGAAGACGGCTGCGGAGCAACCTAATGTAATTTTGCCTGACTTACCGATGCGATCGCCACGAGCAATTTTTACCATTCAATGATTTCTAGTGAATTCCAACAGTCAACAATCTTGCCCACCCTACGATTATTGAGAAAGGTAGAGGATATTCAGTTAGTGTAGTGCGAATAAGCCTTGACTACTTTTTGATTCCCATCAAAATGGAAAACCTCAGCAACCAAGCGTCCTCGTGCGCCTTTGTAATAAAGAGTGATGCTGTTAACGCCTACGAGAGTTGAGATTAACTCAAACTGTAAATCGGGAATCAGTTGCAGTGCCTTTTCCCAATAACTGCCCACCGCAGTTTTACCCCGCAGCGTACCCGATGGCTCATTGGCAATTTGTGGAATATAGGGGGATGACATCTCAAAGTCATCCTCGTAATGAGCCAAGATGCGATCGAGATCGTGACTGTTCCAGGAGTCTATCCAGTCGGCGGCAAACTGTTCGGCAAAGGATTGGTCAATCATCAGGTTCCTTAATCGTCAATTGTGCTACTTGCTTAAGCGATCGCTCGCCCATCACATAGGCTACATCAGTTCTGTGTAGTATACCGTAGTATACCGAATTCAGCGTTTGCTGCTGGCATAAATCCTGGAATGCCCCCTACATCCCCCAAGTTTGGGGGACGCGAGAATTCCGGTTCCCCCTCCAATTGGCTACCGTGTACACACGTCTCGACCTCCAGCTAAAATTGCTGCATTTTGCCCCCCTAACCCCCCAATTCTGGCAGGGCTAATTCTGGGGGGAACCGGAATCTTACAGTCCCCCAGCATTGGGGGATGCGAGAGGGTAAGAACGACTTGTGTGTACACCGTAGCCTCCAATTGGCAGGGCTAGGGGGGCAAAATGCAACATTGGAATGAAAATTCTTATTCCTTCTGCCCTCTGCCCTCTGTCCTCTGCCTTATTTTTCCTAGGAGGTCTATTTAACTGGCGTTTAGACTAAATCGCTCTGACTCAGCTTCGCTGAGTGGAGCGCAATTTGCGTTTCCAAATGAATTGGATGAGATAGATAGGAGTGCCAAGAGCAGCTAGAGACTTGCACTAACTGCTCCTGTCTGGCAGAAGTTGAGAGAAGTACCACCAACTCTCCGAAGCCAATATGGAACTTGACTTGCCTCAAAGCATTTCGTCAAGAAGCATACAAGCACTTAGGAAAAGCTCGTGATGCAACATTTGAGCTGACCGATGCGGTGCTGTTGACGCGTACTGCCTACTGCAAGAGCTGAGTTATCCCTGAGTCCAGTGTTCCGACGACGGTGGCCCAGTATCTACGAGGCATTGCAGGACAGCCGACCCCAGCGTAATAAGCTGATGCAGTTGTACATCAAACAAATGGCAACAGATGTGCGTCCCCTACTAGCAGGTGACCATACGGTCTGGCCTCGACCCGATGCAGTGACACTCCAAGAACGAACAATTGAGCATTACTGCACTAACGTACCAGGTAATCGCCCAATTACCAAAGGTCAAGGATACAGTACCCTGGCTTGGATACCTGAAGCAACTGGCAGTTGGGCATTACCCTTGAGACATGAGCTCTCTTACTAGCTGGGAAAACCCAATTGAGAAAGCCGTTTGGCAACTCACACAAGTGTGTCGATACCTACCGGCTCGACCAATAACTCTATGGGATAGTGAGTATGGTTGTGCCCCTTTTATCCTCAAGACGGCGGAGATTGGGGCTGACAAGTTAATTCGCTTGCGTTCCAATCTTTGTTTGTGGGGGGTACCACCAGCTTATTCAGGCAAAGGTCGTCCCCGTATTCATGGAGATAAGTTTAAACTCAATGACCAAACAACCTGGACAGAAGCCGTTGAGAGCTTGGAGGTAGATGACCCTAAACTCGGACGCCTACGAAGAGAGCCTGTGGCGAGATTTACATTTCCGAGCCTGTGCTAAGTGCCCCATGTTATTGCTGCAAGTTGAACGCCTTCAGGAGAAACGTTCTGGGAAAGTCTCCAAGCCTTTGTGGCTGGCTTGGGTGGGTGAAGAAATGCCACCTTTGAGCGAAGTCTGGCGACTGTATCTGCGACGCGAGAGCGGTTGACCACTGGTACCGCTTCATCAAGCAGCGCCTTCATTGGACATTGCCCAAACTGAGTACTAAACAACAGTGTGAACGGTGGAGTGATTTGATGCCACTGCTAAGTTGGGAACTGTGGTTGGCTCGCGAGATTGTTGCTGACAAACCGCTCACGAAAGCAACACTCTCAACTTCAGCTCACTCCCGGTCGGGTCGCTCAGGCGATGGGTGGAGTTTTAGCCGCGATGGGAACACCGGCACATCCTCCCAAACCTCGTGGAAAGTCTCCTGGCTGGCCGACTGGCAAGCAACGACAGCCAAGAACCCGCTATCCCGTTGTCAAAAAAGGGACAAAAAAAGTCAAAAAACGACACCTAAAGTCAAATTGAACTGTTAAAAGTCTTTCCTGGAACTTGGCTATCCTCTACTCAGCGCTGCTGAGTCAATTTGTCATTGGTCTAATTTCCAAAAACCAGCACGGGTTGGCTTGCGCTCCACTCAGCGAAGCTGAGTTAGAGCGCTTTAGTCTAAACGTCAGTATTTAAGGCACGCTATACTTCCTCAAAGTCTTTGTTTCAAAATAGCTCTGAGTTCATTCTGCTGTTCAATCGATCCAGCAAGTAAGACGCCAATTCTTCCTGCCAGAATACTTCCCCAGTTTACGATCGCTACTCCTGCATCGGTTTGGGGATTAAATTCAATACCGCTGAGATCGATTTGGTCGAGCGATCGATAATTTGTCGTAAAAGTTTCGTTACTCCAACTGTTTATCTTCAGTTTCTTGGCAACACCTGTCGGATACGATGCCCCATTAAAACGTGGATTGCATTCGATCGCTAAATAACGCGTCTGCCCTCCATCTTCTACCACAGCTACATCAAACGCAAATATCTCTTTCATTCCCCGTTGCACCATCCACTCAGCCATTGGTTCAACGAGTTCCCAAGGTTCGTGCGTACTGGGATAGCGATTACCGCAGTGGGCGTAACCATTGAGTATTTGTTCGGTAGCCGCGAGACGTTGCAACCCCTTATCTGTCACGCAGTATTGCAAGTTCAGAAAGCTAGACGCGGTTATCTCCTCCTGGATTTGCAATGGTAAATCTTCACAAAACGTTGCTAGAGCTTGAGCGAGTTGTGCTTGGTTTTCACATCGGCTAATCCCAGCACCATCCACAGAAACGGCAGGTTTGAGATAACACGGATAAGAAAACCGAGTAAAATCTGCGATCGCGGCCTTACTCTCCAAACAAAATGTTTTTGGAACCTCAACTCCCAACTCTTGTGCCAACTGGATAAAGTTATTCTTGGAGTTTATAAACTTAACGACATTAAACCAGTCAGAATCGACTTGGCGAAACCAAGTCTCATGACAAGTTGTTGTGCCTGTAGCGTTACCAAAATAGAACAGGGAAACATCATAACTAGGGTACTCCGCCGAGACACTCAGCGAAACATCCCAGATGATGTTTTGGCTATAGCTTAAACCAATCCGTGCGTAATGCTCGCTAATCGCGTTCCATTGCGATCTTAAATCGGGGTGCAACTGGATAATATCTTCGGGTTCAGTCAGACCTAACGCTCTACCAGAATAAAGATGATTGCCGATCACAAACTCATGAGTACAGGTCATGATGTCGTGGTTAAAAATTTTCTGGCGAATCACTTTGAGTTCTCCATCACCAAAATACAAAGGTTTTCTCATCAACATGAGACCCCCGAAATCCTGACCTTGCAGAGAATGGGGGTCGCTTTAGCGACAAAATCCTCCTCGGTGGAGCGTGTCCAAAAAAAGCTCATCCACCACGCTTTACACCCTGAAAGTAGTTATCTGTTCAATTGCTGCTCTTTGACCGGAACTATCAATCCTTACCGCTCTGCTCACTAGTGAGTAAAGTTACGCGCTGCCAATGCCCTCTACTGGACATTCGTTCTCTTCCCAGCCCTAAGCAGTGGTTATTGGTTTATTTTTTCAATAGGTCTCTAAAGCATATACCACAAAAAAAATGAATAGTCAAATCTCCTCAGATAGATGCTCTCTCGTATTTAGGGTACTGAGCTTATTGCTTTTTCCTGCGGAGTTGCTTCACAGGTAGCTCAATGATGAACTCTGTTCCTTGACCTGGTTTTGAATTGCAGGTCAGTTTACCGCCATGTCTTTCCACCACAATGGAGTGAGAAATCGATAACCCTAATCCAGTTCCCACGCCCACAGGTTTAGTCGTGAAGAAAGGGTCAAAAATACGTTTCTTGATATGACAGGGTATACCAGGGCCGTTGTCAGTAATCCGAATGATGGCAACGTCAGTAGTTGATTGCCTGTTGTTGGTTGTTTGTTCTTCTGAACCACTAGTTTCTGAGTGTCGATCTCGAACTATCTCGGTACAAATCGCGATCGCGCCCGGTTTGGGTTGACTTTCTAGAGCATCAATTGCATTACCCAGAAGATTCATGAACACTTGATTGAGCTGACCGGGGTAACACTCGATGGGTGGTAGTTTCCCATACTCTTTTTTGACTTGAATGGCTGACTGAGAGGGGTGTTTTTTCAATCGATGCTGCAAGAGCAGTAAAGTGCTATCGATGCCATCATGAATATTGACCTCTTTCTTGTGGGCCTCATCTAGTCGCGAGAAGGTGCGTAGGGACAGCACGATTTCTCGAATACGGTTCGCTCCTTCTTTCATCGACCGAAGTACGTTGGGGAAGTCTGCTATCAAGAAATCCAGGTCAAATGCTGCAAGCTCGGTTTGAATTTCTGCTACGGGTTCGGGATAATGTTTGGCATAGAGTTGCATGAGGTGCATCAAGCGTTGGGCATAGTCGCGAGCATGGCTGACGTTTCCGTAGATAAAACCAACAGGATTGTTGATTTCATGGGCAATCCCAGCTACCATCTGACCCAAGCTAATCATTTTTTCGTTGTGAATTAATTGAGCTTGAGTTTGTTTGAGTTGGCGTAAAGTTTGCTTGAGTTGTTGGTTTTTGAGTTTGAGTTCTCGCTCAGATTGCCGCAAGGCTTCTTCAGCTTGTTTGCGCTCGGTGATGTCTGTAATCATCCTCAACACACCAACAAAGCGATCGCAGGCATCGAAAATGGGTGTCGCCGATACAATTGCCCATAAGTCAGAGCCATCTTTACGGCGAAACTTGAAATCATGTCGCTCGTGGATACCTTGACGGCGACGCTCGATGTAAGTTTGGGCTAATGATTGAAAGTCCGGATCGATGAACTCAAAAAGCGATCGCCCCAGCAGTTCCTCTACGCTATAACCCAGCATCTGTGCCATGCGGTTATTGGTAAAGGTTGTCTTACTATCGGCATCAAACATCCAAACACCTTCTGATGCCGTCTCCACAATACAGCGATAATGATTCTCCGATTCCCGCAGTGCCTCTTCTGCTCGCTTGCGCTCGGTAATGTCTTCGCAAATGCCCAAGAGATACTGAGGACTACTACCTTCATCCAGCAGGGGAACTTTTTTTACATGTAACAGGCGCTCCCCTCGGTGGGGCGTGACAACCGGTACTTCTTGGATGTCTACCAGTTGAGCGTTTGCTAGCACTTGTCGATCTTTAGCGCGTAAGTACCGGGCTTGCTCTTTTGAAAGAAGATTGTAGTCCGTCTTGCCGAGTACTTCGTCTTTGGAATAGCCCAACAGGTCTTCACTTGCTTTATTCCAATACATTACCCGCAAGTCATGGGCATCTTTAATAAACACCCCAATCGGCAAATTTTCCACAACTGAGTCGAGGAATGCTTTGGTGTACTGGAGTTCTGCTTCAGCTTGTTTGCGCTCCGTAATGTCGAGCATTACTCCATCGATCCAAAGAATTTCTCCCTGTTCGCCAACGCTAGCCTGACCTTTGTCATAAACCCACGCTAAGCGACCATCGACACGCACGATCCGATACTCGATCGCATGAGGTTTTTTGGCGATCGCACTCTGCCAGATTGCCTCCTCGACTCTGGCTCGATCTTGAGGATGAATGATACTAGCAAACGAGCGCACGCGATGATTAATAAAGTCGCTCGGCGGATAGCCAGACAGCACCTCAATGGCTGCACTCAGGAATGTCACGAGCCAAACGATTGAGGATTGCGATTGCCCCGAAGGGGCAGCGCGAAGCGATCGCGTCTCATAACTCCAGCGATAAACCACTCCAGGAATATTTGCCACTAAAGTCCTGTATCGTTCTTCGCTCTGTTTGAGCAATTCCTGTAACTCTTGGTTAATAGCGGGGTAGTTGGCCAATTCTCTACAATTAGAATTTTTTAAATAGGTAGGCATGTTTTTTTAAACACCTGGGTGAATTGCCAAAACGAGCCAAGAAAAACAGGCAATATCCTAGAGTGAGTAATTTTATAAAAACATTATTAATCCGATTATTAAATATTTCAATTCATCTCCATAGCAATTCTCTATTTATATTATAAAGTTGGTTCATTAGTGCTAAAAGTGGTTCAGCTGAGTTTATTTTTTTGCAAAAAAATTATCGAAAAGAATAAGCCTAAATTAAGTCGAAAAATGCCAATAAACGCGATTTTCGCTATTTTTTACCCAGCTTGCCACAGCAGAAGCTGTCAGTCTACTCATCTTGATGGCTCAACCGATGCCCTACCAGCCAGCGGTGCAGCAACATCATCAACCCGGCTAGCGGCAACATCAGAATTGGAATAATGGATAAACCCAACCAGTTCGCCAGAAAGCCGACGCCCGTGGGTATGCTGGCTGCGCCCAAACTGGCGACACTGGTGAGAAATCCGATCGCGGCGGGTACCAACGGCGCGGCTACCCGTTGTGGCACGAGCAACATGGTGATGGGAAAAATCGCAGCCAAAGCAAATCCTAGTACCGGCAAGCTCAACACCCCATTGGGCAGTAACCACCAACATAATAGTCCAACCATCAGCAAGGTCAACGAGAGGTCGATGGTACGGACGGTTCCCAGGCGCTTGATGATATATCCCATTCCCATCCGTCCAATTGTCAGTCCCATCCAGTAGGCACTGATGCTGTAACCTGCGATCGTTTCCGGCATTTTGCGGCTAATCGTCTGGACACTATACGCCCAGTTGCCGATCGAAACTTCAGTCCCGACATAAACCAGCAGTAGCAAACCCGATACCAATACAGCAGGCTTGCCGAGAGTAGTACGGAGATTTGCCCTGGCATCTCCACCCGATACCGTCACCTGTCGGGTAAGGGGCTTGTAGTCAGTTGCGATTGCCCACATCATTCCTGCGACTAGCAGCCCGACAACACTTGCAAAGACGAGATAAACTATGCGCCAAGGCAGATGCATCCCCAACAGTGTAGTAGCGATCGCAGGACCGAGTAATGCCCCCGTACCATAGAAACCGTGCAGCATGCCAATGAAGTGGGAATGACGCGAATCGCTGACGATATAGGTATTGATGCCCGCATCAATCAAACCAATTCCCAGTCCCAACAGCGTACCTGTCACAACCATCACAGCCCACAGAGGTGCACTGGCGTAAATTATTAAAGCACTGACCAAAAAACTGGAGGCAAGCAGTAACATGCGAGCTAACCCCATGTGATTGCTCAGCAGACTACTCGTAAAGGCCGCGACAAGATAGCCTGTAATCTGACTGAGAAACAGCAGTGTCACGGTTGCCGGAGTGAGATGGAAGGTTTGCATGATTGAGGGCAGCAACACACCCAACCCGCCTTCTACCATACCGATCGCAATAAAAGCATAAAATGCCAGGACAAGACCCAACCGGGCGAAAGCGCGATCGGTGGTAATTTGTTCGCTGCGTTGAGGCATACAATGACTGACGTAGACACACGGTTCAGTCTTAACGATAGGTTGCCAGCAGGTGACAGAGCGTAACCCAAATGGGTGAAAGAAAAGCCATTGATGAGTCAATTTATTTTCAGGCTAGACAAGTCAGTGACATTTGTCTTAGGTTGAATGGCACTGACTTAACCCTGAATCAACCCTTGCGCGGGGGGTTTGGGGGAGACGCATGTCCCCCAATGGGGGTTTGAGGGAAACCCCCAAGTCCGGGTTTTTTCTAATACCTGCAACTTTCGCCTTAAGTCGAATGTCACTGAAATAGCATATGTTCGTAGTCGGCACTGAGCGTGCCACAAGCGAAGACAGCGCTTACTACAAACGCTTAAGTCAGTGCCATTCAACCTAAGACGCTCTGGAGTTGTTGTTCCAAGGCACTTAGCTCTATCCCCAGAATTTCTAACACCCTAGCGCCTAACCCATCCCGCTCTCGAATCACACCAAACAGAAGATGCTCTGTACCAATGTAGTTATGTCCCAACTGTTGGGATGCTTCTAATGCTTGTTCTAAAGCTTGCTTGGCTCTGGGTGTGAAAGGAATCTCTAAAGGCGTTCCTCTGCCGTGGCCAATAATTTTTTCCACCTCAATCCGAGCCGTTTCTAAATTTACCCCCGCAGCCGTGAGAACTTGTGCGGCGATGCCCGTATCTTCGCTAATCAGTCCTAGCAAAATCTGTTCGGTGCCGACATAGGCATGTCCCAAACGACGAGATTCATCTTGGGCAAGAACAATCGTCTGAATTGCCGTTTGGGTAAATCGCTCAAACCCTCTGGGCAAGAAAAACTTGACAAACATTCCGCTAAATAGGGTTCCGAGCGATCGCAAAAATCCTTCAAACATAAATCCTTCCTCTCTGGATGTACCTTGCACAGGTTCGACTTCAACTTCAAATTCGACATTCCTTGCGGCTTCCTCAGAACGCGAAAAATTGCCTATAGAACAGCCGTTGAAGAGGAAAGACAGCAAATCTTCGATCGCCTCAGCATTGACGGAGTACCAAAGAAACTGCTTATCTCGTCTGGCATTCACCAAACCCTCTACCCGCAGCTTTTCTAAATGGTGTGAAAGAGTTGAATTAGGAATTTTTAGCTGTGATTGAATGTCACCCACGGTTAAGCCGTTTGGGTAAGCCGCAAACAACAGTCGGATAATCTCAAGCCGAGGTTCTGACCCAAGTGCAGCAAATAGATCTGCGTAGTGAGCCGTATTTTTCATTCTGTATTTCTAGAATAATCGAAATAATAAAATTGTCAAGTAGGAGCCAACCATATTTATAGCGCTTAGTCGTCCGCTATGTCCCTCTACCCTAGAGAGTGGAGCTAAATACAAAAAAGGGCAAGTTGTTCAACTTGCTCCTGAAAATTTCTCTATTGGTTATACCAATTGGGTTTGACTTTGAAACCTATTCTCCAATTACTCGCCCCGTATCCGAGGGGCTAGGGCGTGTTTCCAAACCTTGAAAGGGCGTTAGCGTAGCGGTAGCGAGCTGGCGAGCGTCAGCATTTGGACACAAAACCTTGGGTTTCACCGATGACTCATCGCACAAATGCTTCGCCCCTACAGTATCTTTTGGACTTTGAAGACACGCCCTAAGAAGGTTCCAAATGGACTTTGGAAAAGCCAAGTGGTATTAGTGCGAGAGTGCGAGTAGCTAGGATTAGGCTTCAACTCTGTCCTTTTGAGGAGTTTCCGTCTTAACTTCAGCATTCCGTGCAGCTTCTATCTGATTGGAATTATTAGTCGCACCTGCTAAGTGTAGCTCGGGGTGTCTTTCGGCAAAGTACTTGCTCAAGAAGGTGTTCACAAACGACAGGATAACTGGTCCCAGGATAAATGCTAGTACTCCATGTACGCTAAACCCAGGTACCAAGACTGAAGCTAACCAAAAACAGAAGCCATTAACAACTAACGAAAAAGCTCCTAGGCTCAAAAAATTCAGCGGCATCGAGAGGGCTGACAGAACGGGATTGACTGATGAGTTAACAGCTCCAATCGCCACCGCAGCAATCATAGCGGCAGGAAAATTAACGAGATTGACTCCAGGTACAACAATGTCAACAACCAGTAGACTAAGTGCTGTGGCTAATAATGTAAAAAAGGCTCCAAGCATAGTTTCTCCCTCAATTTTACAAACAGCAAGTTTTTAATAGCTTTCACCTGCTTCCATATTCAGCGATAAGCTCATCTAGACCCTCTCTACACAGATAGATTTCTTGAGTCTTTAATTTTTAACTTTCGTTAACAAGATGGCTTATTCAGAAGGGATATGAATGTCTTAATTGTGACTTGCTGAAGAATCCCCTGGGTAGAGTAAACCGAACCACTTGAGTAAGGAAAACGCTATCAATAGCAGGCTAATTAGAAAAGCGATCGCGCTTCTGTCTTGCTAGATTAGGGATAGGTGTTTTTCCAAAAAAATGAAAAACAGACCTGTGAATCGAGCGATGTCTTGAACGTGTTACTACTATGGCTACTAGCGTATCTAGGCGGTCGCTAATAATCCTTTGGATGGAGGCTATAAGTCCAACAATTTAAGACAATCAAGTCAAAGGCAGTCTAGTAAAAAGCAAGATAAACAAAATGAATCTACTCCGAATTATTCTTGGCATTCTGCTTCCCCCCTTGGGTGTTTTCATGACCGTTGGTGTTGGACCAACTCTGATTATTAACATTTTGCTCACGCTTCTAGGTTGGCTGCCCGGTAGCATCCATGCTCTTTGGGTAATTGTTAAGCATGAAGAAAGAATCGCCAGCGGTGAAGGTTTTACTGGGCGATGAGCGCGGTATTGATTAATACCAGTATTTGCCTTAACTTGCAGGTTGACGTTCCGCATCAGTCGCTCAAACCCCTTCAGTAGAAAGATGGGGATTGGGCGACTTAGTGACTCAGACTTAGTACAACGTACCTGTACCTGTAGACTTTTCTCCATACGCCAGCGTTTATACTTCAGGAATTAGCCCGGAATTCAAACTCTGGGCTAGTTACAGTATTTTAAAGATTTGATGAGTTAAGAATTGGAAATAGCCACTCTCAACTGTGTCTGATATAGAGTAGGGACGCACGAGCGTGCGTCCCTACAGATTGTGGATATTGTCGGTTATTTAATCTATCCTTCTTAGGAAGCTGATTTATCGTGACTTCCATCAGTCATGGATTGCCAGAGTTCTTTTAAAAGCTGCTTGACACGCTTTTCTCCTTTTGCAACGGCTGTACCAGCCTCACCCAGTTTTTCTTCAAATTCCGATCGCTTTTGTTTCGCTTGCCCCGCGACAGCTTCAGCTTTCGGTTGAGCGCGTTCGTACCAATTCTTCGCATCATCGAGATACTTCTTCACATCATCATATTGTTCGCCGTATCGCGCTGCTAAGTTAGCTTGTAGAACGGCTAATTGAGCTTTAAGCTGAGCATATCGCTTTTTCATTAACGAAACTTCTTCACTATCTTTTATAGATGCGATCGCTGAATTCAGGGCAGCTCTAGTATCAGGTGACGTGTCTTTGCTAGTCTGCTCAATATCAGTAAGGGTACTATCAATTTGTTTTTGTAGCTCTTGTTCGTCCGCATCGATATGAGCCTGTAATTTTTCGAGTTCTGCTTGTCGTTGAGCGATCGATTTGCGCTTAGCACTGCTGATGGCTTGAATTGCTCCCTCAATGGATGCAGTAATCTCTTCTTTAATTTCTGTTCCTGTTTCTCTCAGGTTTTCAACAACTGTGGAAACCGCCTCTTTCGCGATCGAACGGATTTCGCTAGAGCCTTCTTTTAACTCTGAGGTAGCTTGGGATACCGCCGACTGGACAATTTCTTTGATGCGTTCTGAACGAAGTTTGCCTTCTTCTTGCGCTTTTTGCAGATCGGTTGTAATTTTAGTTTTGATAGGCTCAGACATTGCTAGTTCCTCATTTACAATAGAAATTACAGATTAAGTTGCATCTCTGGTGAATAAGATGATGAACTCTAAATTGACCAGGACACTGCTCAGAGCAGCCTCTTCTTGAATGATGACATAAGACCCTTGAAAGGGTTTCTTCCTCTGGGCATAAAACTGGTGCGATCGCTCTTAAAAATTAACGATTCTAATAGTACCCAGAACAGAAAAAATCAGAAAATTGTACTTAGCGACGAGGAGACCTAGTTAGGGGACTTGCGCTAAGCAGTGGTGGGTGTAAGATAGAGACACGTAGTCTGAACACAGACACGGAAGCGATAATGCAACTGTACATCTAACGCCAGAATTAAACTGGAATAACGTTTAGAAGAAGGGCGTTAGTACGGAGACTATGCGGGTGCATTTTTACACCACGAGATAGAGATTCAGATGCTTGCGCGATCGCTTCTCAAATTGGTAAGGCTAAGGTATCCTCTGGAAGATACTTGACATGATGAGCGGATAATCGCCCGATTGGAGCAAGCTAAATGGCTCAAGGTAATGCTAGAGATCAACTAAATTGGCAAAACAGGAGATTTTTTCCTGTCATTGCCTTATTCTCAAAAAAATCCAGACTGTTGAGAAAACTAAGATGGAAGTTTCACTAATCGATCATAGTGGAGAAACCCTAGTACTCTTTTTGTCGCTCGTCCTAGGTTTTGGCATCGTAGTGACAATCGGCTATTTCAGCCGGAACTTAGAAAACGCGATTACGTTTACTATCCTTTCTATTGCCCCGTTGTTTCTTGCCTTCATGCTGTTTCACTAGCAGTTAGTCAGAGAAACCCAGTACTTTGTTGAGGCTGAGGTGAAACTATCCTCATCCCCAGCCTATTACAACTATCAATCGCCTTAAACAGCCGCCATCTGTTGATGCTCGATTTTGGTCCCTAAAAGTTCCAGAAATTCTGCCAGCCAATTCGGATGTGCAGGCCATGCTGGTGCTGTTACCAAGTTCCCGTCAACCATCGCCTCATGGGGAGGGATATGGGTATAAAGCCCACCTGCAAGAGTCACATCCGGCCCACAAGCTGGATAAGCCGTGCAGCTTTTCCCTTCCAACACACCAGCAGCAGCTAGAACCTGTAATCCGTGGCAAATTGCGGCAATGGGTTTATTCGCGGCGGCAAAGTGACGGGTAATCTCCAGCACCTTCTCATTGAGACGGATATATTCCGGCGCACGGCCGCCAGGAACGACCAATGCGTCGTAAGTATCGGCGCTGATTTCGTCAAAGGTTGCGTTGAGTTGGAAGTTGTGACCGGGTTTTTCGCTGTAGGTTTGGTCTCCTTCAAAGTCATGAACTGCTGTCTTAACCGTTTCCCCTACTTTTTTATCTGGGCAAACGGCATGGACGGTATGTCCCACCATCTGCAACGCTTGGAAGGGTACCATCACTTCGTAATCTTCGACAAAATCACCGACAAGCATCAAAATTTTCTTTCCAGTCATCCTCTGACTCCTAATTGATTAGAAGTGCGATTCTATCGTTTTAAGTTAGACGATCGAGTTGGTAGCGCGATCGCTCCTTAATAAAACTGTAAAGTTCCAATTTGATTCTGTCCCATGGGTGATGGCAAGGGGCAGTTAGTCAGTGGCGACTTGACAGGGGTGGCAGAGAATAACTCTTGACCCCTAAATCCCCTAATTTTGGAGGACGCGTGAATTCAGGTTCTCCCCATTGCCATGAACCATGAACTATGAACTATGAACAACAAACCAGAAGCTTGTACCTCACCCAATTGAGAAAAGCTATATCGTTCACTGGGTTTCCCAGTTCATAGCTTTTAAGGTTGTTTCCAGTTGTGAGATAAGTTCAGCGACTGTCAGATTACCCAGTTTGGGGATTTGAGTTTCAGGCGGTAATTGTTTGAGCAGATTAAGAGCAGTTTGCTGCATTTTGATATTATTTTTTTCTAAGGCACTGACAAGGTCTCCCTGATTCAAGTCACTCGATAAATTTTCTGGGGAGATATAATTTTGCTCGCTGGATAGCGAGACCATAGGTGTCTCGATTAAACTTTTGTCGAGGCGTTGATAGACTACTGATTCTGGAAAAACTTTGGTTTGAAATTGGCTTAAATTCTGACCGTAAAGTTCTGCATGACCTGTAATGAGATATCCAAAGGGTTGAAGCGCATTGTAAAATTTATTTAAAACCCGCTCTATTGCGGGCGAGTCAAAATAGATAAACACATTGCGACAAAGAATTAAGTCGAATTCGCTTAGCGCTGAGTTGGGGAGCGGAAATACCCCATTGACCAAATTTAAAGCCTTAAATATCACCATCTGATTAATGGATGAATCAATGTTATATTCATCGTTTCTTAGCCGAAAATAACGTTGCACTATTTCTCGATCGACCCGTCGGAATGACCAAGGTCGATAAACTCCCTTTTCCGCTTTTTTTAGTGCTTCTTGATTGATATCTAGTCCCACAATTGTTAGATGCCATTGCTCTAGGTCGGGTATGATTTCCTTGAGCAAGATGGCAAGAGAGTAGGGTTCTTCTCCTGACGAACACCCGGCACTGCAAATCCGAATCGTCTTGTTATTTTGTTTGCGTTGAATTAATTCTGGTAGAATGCGATCGCGCAGGAGAGCAAACTGGTCTCTGTCGCGAAAAAAGTAACTTTCAATATTCGTCATCAAAATCGCTAATCGTTCCCACTCCTGGTAACTTTCTGGAGTAGAAGAACTTAAAAGTTGATAGTAAGTTTCTGGAATATCAAATTTAAGAGCTTTCATTCGGAGGGCTATCTTTTCGCTTAAAGCGGTTTTGTCTCTCTCCCTAATCTCTAGTCCAGTATGCTTAGCGATTAGCCGAGTGAAAGCCTGTCTTAGTTCTTCACTTAAAAAGCGCTGATTTGACACTTTAATTTTCCAATACTTTCTAGGGAGTAACGTTCTAGCAATCCTCAATTATTGATGAGATATCAACTCTATCCTTCCTACCTCCTCTGCGCTCTCTGTTCCTCTGTAGTTAATTACTAAAACTCGTCAATCAAACCAGATTGCTATAATTAATCTATTTCCCCGATAAAAGTTTCTGTTTTTGCAACAGTTGGAGTAACTTCGGCGCGATCGCATGAATGGGCAACACGAGTTTAGCAGCTCCTAGATCGATCGCTTCTTTTGGCATGCCAAAGATAGCAGACGTGGCTTCATCTTGAGCAATGGTTAACCCCCCAGCTTGGGCAATAGCCTGCATTCCGTCTGCCCCATCTCGACCCATCCCTGTTAACAATATTCCCACTGTTGCTCCACGATAAAAGTTAGCTACGGATTTAAATGTAATGGTTGCCGAAGGTCGATGTCCGTCCAATGGTGGTGCATCAGAGCAGATAAATTTACCTCGCTCATCTAACTCTAAATGTTGCTGTTCTGGGGGAAAATAAATTGTCCCTGGTTTTGGCACATGTCCCGGTTGAGCAATTTCGATATGTAACTTGCAACTCGTGACCAACCAATCAATAAACCCCTGCAAAAAACCCGCGCAAATGTGTTGCACGCAAATGATGGGTAGAGGAAAATCGGCTGGTAGTTGAGCCAACACTTCGTTAATCGCTTGGGGACCTCCTGTAGAGGCACCAATGACTATAATTTCTGGATTGAGCTGAGACTTAGAAGAAAAACTGTCTGAGATTTTGATAGGAGAGCGAGACTTGCGCTTTTTTTTAAAGACCTTGACTCCAGACAAGATTTGAATCTTATCGAGCAACTCTTGATTAAGTAACTTATCCTCGGATGACAGTCCTGCGGTCGGCTTGTGAAAAATATCCAACGCTCCAGCTTCTAAAAGTTTAAAAACATCAGGACTATCGTCTTCTTTTATCCAGGCACTAATCACTAGAATCGGTCGAGGACAGAGGGTCATCACCTCTGAAGTAAACTCCAAACCATCCATCTGGGGCATATGCAGGTCTGTACAAATCACATCTGGCTGAACTTGAGGAATTAATTCCAATGCTTCTAAGCCAGTACGAGCTTCTCCCACCACTTGAATATTGGGTGATGAATTGAGAATTCTTTTCAAAATCGCTAGAGTCACTCGTGAATCTTCAACTAATAGAACTCGAATTGGCATTGGTGATTGGTTTTTGGTGATTGGTTGTTAGTTATTGGTTGTTGGTAAAAAACACCTAACCAATCCCGAACAACACTTAAACAAGTCTTCCTAATGTTTCTAAAAGTACCCCTTGATTAAACTTGCCTTTGATTACGTAAGCATTCGCTCCCGCTTCAGCACCCCTTTTCTTATCTTCATCAGAGTTCAGCGTGGTGACGAGGATAATCGGCAAGTTTGCGTATTCTTGATGCTGACGAATTTTGGCAGTGAGAGAAAGTCCATCTAACCTGGGCATTTCTACGTCAGATATCACGGCATCAAAGTCACGAGTTTTGAGTTGATGATAACCATCAAGTCCATCTACCGCTGTCACGACTTCATAACCCGCTTTTTCTAACAGCCGTTGTTCTTGAGTACGAACGTAAATAGAATCTTCGACGAGGAGAATGATTGGCTTGCGTTGAATAGTGGCGATTGGCTTGGTAGAGATAGCAGATGGAGTTTGCTGTTGCACCGATTTGAGTAAATCTGGGGGGTTCAGAATCATGCAAACGTCTCCCGAAGGGAGAATCGTTGCACCAGCGACGTTACGCACCCGCTTCAATAACTGACTCTGTGCCTTAATAACGATCTCTTGAGTATCGAAAAGGCGATCGACAAAAAATCCAGCCTGTTCGTCTCCAACTTTCAATACAATACAAGAGCGAAAATCGATCGCTACTTGTTCAACCTTGGCGATAGAGGCATAAGCGGGAGAGTTAGATAGTTGAAGTAAATCGGCTAAATCTGCAACTGGAATAGTTTGACCATTCCAGGTAATAGTGGCTCGACCATCTATAGTAGATATCTCGTCTGGGGAAACGATTACACTGGCTGGCACATATTCCATCGGTAACGCGTGAATAATACCTTGTACTTGTACCAGCAGTGCATTGAGAGTGGCTAAGGATAACCCTAACTGAAGGCGAAACGTACATCCTTGACTGGGGGTTGATTCGATTTGAATCGTCCCTTTGAGTCGCTCGATATTGGTGCGGACTACATCTAGCCCAATACCTCGACCTGAAATTTCTGTAATAAACGTGCGAGTTGAGAATCCCGGCGCAAAGATGAGGGAGTAAATTTGGCTGGGAGGCATGGCTTCCAGTTCTTCAGGGTAGTAGAGCTTGCGCTTAACAGCGGTTTGTTTAATTTTTTCGATGTCCAGCCCTCGCCCATCATCGGCTATCTCAATAATGATGTTCTGGGCTGTCCGGTAACCCCTCAGCCAAATCGTCGCGACGGGAGGTTTGCCGAGTTTTGCTCGTTCGGCGGGAGTCTCGATGCCATGATCGACACAATTGCGAATCATGTGAATCAACGAGTCTTTGATTTCTTCGAGAATGCGTTTATCGGCGGTTGTTTCTCCTCCTTCAATGATGAGTTCCACCTCTTTGGCTTGTTGTCTGGCTAAATCGCGCACGATTCGAGGAAATAGTTGAAACAGGGTAGATAAAGGGAGAAGCCGTAGCGTGCGAATTTTTTCTCTTAATTCCCCAGCAATGAAATCTAATTTGGTGCTATTTTCCCGAACTAGTACGCTTAAATTTTCGATCGCTTTTTCTATACTGGCTTGGTAGGGATTCGCCCCTACAGAGGGAGAACGACGGCGTTGCTTTTTATCAAACGCCTTCCACCTATCCCACAACTGCGCTAATTCCTCAATTTCAGACGAAGCGTGAGCGATGTGGATTTTGGTGACAGTGAGTTCCTCCGCTTGGGTCATTAAATCATCGAGTTCGCGAGTGGGAACGCGAATGGTGTCGATGCGGTAGGCTTCGTTCGTGCCTGGAGCGGAAACGCCTTCCCTATCGTCCTTGTCTGCTCGAACCACAACGGGTTTGGACTCTACCTTGACAGGAGAGACGGGTAGGAATTCTGGACGGGGAGGTGCCGCCACAACGGCCTTCAACTGTTCCAATACCCCAGGTGTATCGACCTCAATCGGTTGACCCGTGACAGCTTCTTTGACCAAAAGCGCGATCGCATCTAATCCTCGATACACGCGATCGCTAACTTCTGGGGTTAAAATGATTTGCTGGCGTTTGATACCTAAGAGAATGTCTTCAACCACATGCGTCAGGGTTTCCACCTGTTCGAGGTCTGCACTTCTAGAGTCACCTTTGAGACTGTGAGCCTCCCGCAGCAATTCGTCTAACGTCGTTTCATCATTGGGATACTTTTCTAAATGCAGCAACCCGGCTTCTAGTTTCTGCAACCGTTCTTCGCTCGTCGTTTTATAAATCTCTCGCAGGACTTCATCTTCGATTAACGTTGATGCAAGTTGGGGAGACGGGGAGATGGGGAGATGGGGAGACGGAGAGACGGGGAGATGGGGGGACGGGGAGACGGGGAGACGGGGAGACGGCATTGCGTCCCAATCAACGACTGTTGGGGGGACAAAGTCCGCTTCGGTTTGAGTACCTGAAACAGCCTGTTGCAGCGGTTGCGACTCCAAAACTAGTTCCATCCAGCGATCGATCGCTTCAGCAACATCAACCCCACTCGGTTGGCCAGTAACGGCTTCCTGGACTAAATGATGAATATCTGCTAATCCTTGGTCAAGGCGCTTGCTGACCTGTTGGGTTAAAACAATCTGTTGACGTTTGATGCTTAAAAGAATCTCCTCCAGAGAATGCGAAAGCATTTCTACGGTTTCCACCCCAGCCGTTCTGGAGTCTCCGGTTAAGCTATGGGCTTCTCGATACAATTCGTCTAGCGTTGTTTCATTATCTGGGTGCGATGCTAAGTGTCGCAATCCAGCTTCCAAGTTCTGCAACCGCTCCAAGCTGGTGATGTGGTAAAGTTCCCGCAGGGTTTCGTCTTCTGTAAAGCTTGGCGAAAATTGAAGTGCATTATCGTTGATATCTACGAGTGCGGTGGGTTCCGTCACGCGATGACCGTTGTTCGCGAATTCTGGAGGGGCAAGCTCTACCGTTTGCTCAGCCTCAGCGTCTACTGTCAACAGTTCCAGCACTTCCGCGAAATCCACCCCACTCGGTTGCTCGGTTACAGCTTCCTGGACTAAAAGACCAATCGCTGCTAATCCTTGAAAAAGGCGATCGCTTAATAGTGGAGTTAAAACAACCTCTTGATGTGTGATGCGTCCTAAAATCTTTTCAAGACAAAGGGCGAGGGTTTCGACAGCTTCTACCCCAACCCCTCTAGAGTCTCCCCGGAGGCCGTGAGCTTCTCGCCGCAATTCTTTTAATGTCGTTTCATCATCCGGGTGCAATGTTAAGTGCCGCAACCCAGCTTCCAATTGCTGCAAGCGTTCTTCGCTGGAAATTTGATACAGATTCCGAAGCTCTTCGTCTTCTATCATTACGAGCAGTCCTGGGTTAGACTCATCTGAAAATAGACAGGGGAATGGGAGGATGGGGAGAGGGGAGACGGGGAGACAGGGAGACAGGGAGACGGGGAGATGGGGAGATTGTCATCACCACATGCATGCCCCAAGTTGATGGGCTTCTAACTCGTAATTCCCTTACTTTTCACTCTTATGTGGAAAACTTCTCTCCAAACCTCTCTCTTTGTAGGAGAGAGGCTTTGATTTTTTCCCCTTCCGTGAAAAAAAGGCTTCATCCTCTGCCATCTCCCCTTGTAGGGGAGAACGAGAGGGGTGGGAAGGGGGTTAGGGGGTTAGGTTTTTCGTGGACTTTTCCTTTCCACATGACGTGAAAAATCAGATAATTCCCCAGCATGAATGTTCCTACCTCTCCTACTACTTAAATTCAGTGGTTCACTGCTCACTGTTCACTGTTCACTGGCCACTGCTCACTGCTCACTGGCCACTGCTCACTGCCTCAGACTATCCGCTTGAGAACCAAAGCCGCTTCGTTGAGTTGCGAGGTGCCTATTTTGGTTTGACCAATGCCACTAGCGGTTTCCTTTGCCCCTTTATTAATCGTCTCCATCGCTTCAACCACTTGTTGCATGGCATCGACTTGCTGCTTGAGGTTGAGCGAAATTTGTTGATTGTTCAAAACCACTTTATTGACGGCATCGGCTACGCCAGCAAAGGCTTGATTGGTTTTTTGAGCCGTTTGGACGCCTGCTGCTACCGTCTTGGTTCCTTCATCCGTAACCATTACCGTTGAATTAATGGCGCTTTGAATTTCAGAAACTAGCGCACCGATCTTTTCGGCGGATTTTTCACTTTGATCGGCTAATTTGCGAATTTCATTGGCAACCACAGAAAAGCCTTTCCCATGCTCTCCCGCACGAATCGCTTCAACGGATGAATTGAAGGCCAATAAGTTTGTTTTGTTCGCTAAGTCCGAAACGAGTTGGGAAATACTGCCAATCTGCTCGGCTTGTTCGCTCAGATACAAAATTTGTTCTGCGATCGCGCCTACTTTCTTTTCTAAGGTAAACATCCCTTCCAGTGTTTCTTCCACGGTTTGCGTACCCCCCTGCGTCAGTCCCAGCGCTTGTTGGGCCGCATTAACGGCAGCTTTGGCTTGCTCGGCCGCCTGTCGGCAAGAGGCTTCTAGCTCATCCATTGTGGTTGTGGTTTCATTCACCGAAGCAGCCTGTTGACTGGCAATGCGTTCTTGCTGCTCGATGGTTGCTGAAATCTGAGTTGAAGAACTGGCAAGCGTATTGATTGTCCTGGTCAATCTCGATTTAATGTATTGAGAAATATTCCAAATAATGACTAACAGCAATAGGTTGGCGACAAAAAGGACAACCGACAGATTTTTGGACGCTTGTACGTTGCGTTTGGCGAAGGCTTCTGCTGAAGATACGGCGGCATTGGTTAATTTCCAGTAATCTTCCCCAACTTTTAAGAGATTGTCTTTAGCTTCGGGCTTAGGGTTCAGCCGAAAGTCACTTAATGTAGTTTTCAGCTGAGTCCACGACTTTTCGACTTGCGCCATATTTGACTGGAAATCTCGGTCTTCCACTCGCACTAGATCGAGCTCTTCATTACCTTTTATGAGTCCTTGAACTACTTTATCTAGTAAAGAAACGACATCATCGGTATTTTGTTCCAAGATGGTTAGCTTCATCAATCGCTGGGTATTTCCCCTGACAATCCCAGCATAATTCACGATTCTACCGTCACTCGACATGCTGTCGATCTGACGATAGATGGTAACTAGATTAAAAATAGCGAATAAAAGTAGAACGAATACAGTGATTCGTAATTGATTAATAATCCGCAATTGACTAATGATATTAGTCATCGTTAGCTGATTCTCCTCATTAAGTGCAAAACTTCGGTACTGCTCTCTCAAGCCTTGGCTTGATTGGTTTGGAAGAATTTACACCCTGAGTTCTCCGTGTATTCCTTAAAGCCATCCCCTGACTTCAAGTACAGGGAATTTAATGGTAATAGTTAATGGGTAAGAATGCCCTATTACCTAAGTCGGCAAGCAGCGCTTCCTCCCCCGATAATCAAGTACGGGGGCAACCAAAAGCCGACTTTCTACGATTAGTAAATCGGTGTTATGGGCGAAATGGAAAGCCGATGAGCTTGAAACTGAAAAATGAAAACCCTGGTCTATCCAACTCGTAGAATGGCTGAATTCAAATAACTACAGTTACCAGACCAACTACGTTCATCTTGAAGGTACTCTTATTCGTCATACATCTGTATGACACGTATATAAATACTATTTCAATCAGCCCATATCAGCAACAAGTTCAAGTAAGATTCATCAATTATTTATAATTTGCACGTAGGAAACTATTGTTGACTGAGAATTGCTATAAATATGAAAGACTAAGGTACAGCTTATAGCAATAACGTATAATTAGCTACCAAAACATCACTCCTGTGTGGGATAAGTTCTCCACTAAAGAGCGATCGCGCCTTTCTCACTTCATCTACCTTTCGCTTCATCTACAGATTGAATCAGTCAAAGGCGCGTATTTTCTTAGGTTGAATTTCCAGCCAACGGCATCAGCTTTAGGGGATTGCATCATCCTTAGTCTTCAAGTCCTAAACATTACCTAAAATCTGTAACAAATGATACTAAATCGTCTGACTCAAGAATTAGAGAATCTGGGAAAATCGAGTGACGGAGAGCTAATTCTCTACAACAACGATAAGGTTGCTTGGAAACTTCACCTTGTCCGAGGTAAGTTGCTCTATGCTACAGATCGGTTCCATCCTGTAAGACGTTGGGATAGAGCGTTAAAACAGCATTGCCCTAACTGGCACTGGAGTGTTGATTCTTCCGAGTTATCGGGCGATGGGTTCTGGGAATGTCAGCTTCTCACTCAAGGATTCAGCCAAAAGCGATTGAGCCTAATCCAAGCTAAGTTAGCAATTCGCGCGGTTGTCCAAGAATGTTTGTTTGAGATTGGTAGCTATACAGACTGGAGCAGTGAGTGGAAACCCAGCCAAAACACTGTATCAATCCTCTATCAGACCGTAGCTTTATCCACCAAAGAAATACAGACCGTTCTGAATAACACCACCCAGATGCAGCAAAAATGGCACGCGGCGGGTTTAGATCGCCTCAGTCCCAGCCTCTCACCGACGCTGCGATCGGGTTTCAACTCCCAAGCCTTACCAGTTCCAGACCAGTATCTCAACGGACAGTTCACCTTGTGGGATATAGCCTTGCAGTTGGAACAATCAGTCAGTGAGGTAGCTTACTCGTTGCTCCCATTTGTGGAAAAGCGCCTACTGCAATGGCAAGAGATTTCAGATTTACCGGCACCCAGGGTTCAACAGCCAGTCCAACCGATGCCAGATGTCCCGGTAGCCAAGAACGTACAGCCCATTACAGTCCTGCCCTCTCGATTAGAAACCAAGCCAATTGCACTGAACCCAAACAAGCCGTTAATCGCTTGTATTGAAGACAGTCCCGTGTTGGCTCATACCTTAAAAAAAATCTTGATGCAAGCTGACTATCGCGTGTTGATTATTCCAGAACCAATGCGTGGATTCTCCCAACTCATCGAACACACACCCGAACTCATCTTGCTAGACCTACACTTGCCCAATGCCGATGGCTATAGCATCTGCAAATTCTTGCGAGAAACCCCCGTGTTCAAAACGACGCCAATTATTATCCTGACAGCGCGAAATACTCAAGTTGACCGCTTTCGTGCCAAACAAGCCGGTGCAACTGAGTTTTTAAGCAAGCCCCCGCACCCTCAAGAGTTGGTGCAAATGGTTCAGCACTATCTTGTCCGAGAGACTCACCTTGAGATAACTGACCCTCCCATACAAAAAACCCAAGCGTAGCTCAGGGCTAGTTTCCGATCGCGAGTTACTGTATTAAAACCGTAAAATTTCTCGGTCGTAGTTTTCTGGAAGTGGCTGTGTCTCCCACACTAATCCTTCTCCTGGAGCCAGCGCCACCTCGACGTACAACTGCTCTTGTGCCGTTGTGGCACTATCTTCATTGTTTTCAAATTCTTGCAAATCCTCAGCGAGCAGTCTTAATTTAAAGCCACCCGGAATCAGACCCCCGACTGTTGCATTGTGCAACTCAAAGCGCCAAATATTCTCTGCTAGATTAATGGGTACTACCCGCAACTCGTATCGCTGACCGGCAATGAGCAATGGACGAGACAGGATGGCAGCGTTATCGGTTGAGTCTTCAATGCCTCTTGCCCCTACCACGCTGGGTTGAAACTCAATTTGTCCCCAGCCGATTTGTTGAGCAAGGCTGGAAACACCCGTTCGCAACCATTCTAGAATCGATCGCTGTTCTGGCAATCCGATCCGCTGTTCGTACAACCGTTGTCTCCAAGCTCCATGTTCCAGCAATGCGCCCCATAGT
>DATNPC010000460.1:0-3874 GCA_036703375.1 Allocoleopsis sp. | reverse complement strand
AGAAATAGGTTGGTCAGGACTGAATTTAAGATGCCAACTGTAAAGTTAGCTGTAACTCGGCTAGTCCATTTCTGCTTGTAGGCGAAAAATGGAAACAATTGTTCAATAATGCCGAATAGAAACAGACCGCTGAGAATTATAATTAACTTCCAATTCATTGACAATCCTAAGTGTATTCAGAAACTACCATTTCTGATAGAAGTGACCTAGAGTAGTGGAAGTGTAGTCAGATAGAAAATGCAGCTTTCACAGCGATCGGCGAACAGTTAACAGCGCGGTCTATGACGGGGGATTGAACCCACACAGCAGTGAATAGTGAGCAGTGAACAGTGGTCAGCCTGAAATATACCGATTGTGGAAGCGGGGACTTTCTTTCAGACGTTTTGACTGCTTGTAACTGGTCACTGCTCACTGATAACTGGTCACTGATAACTGAAGATGACAAAGCTGCTGGCAATTACTCAAAGTTCTAAAGCTGATTAGTGGTATGAAACGGAGGGGTCAATTTGTTCGCTCCAAGCTGTAATGCCACCTTTGACTTGGGTGCCAACAATACCAGCTTCTCGAAGCAGTACTAAAGCGCGATCGGAACGTGCGCCAGAGGTACAATACGCAATCAAGCGGCGGCCATGCAACGACGACCGAATTTTATTGATGCCGCTTCCCTGTTCGATGTCTTCGATCGGTACGAGAACTGCGCCAGGAATATGAGACTTCTGATACTCTTTGGGGCTGCGAACATCAACCAGTAGGTAATCGGTTGTCTTGCGATCGATTAACTGCTTCAGTTGTTGTACGGTAATTTGAGGATAAGACGCTTGCTGAACCGTATAACCAATCACAGGTAAATTGGATGCCCACTGTAACGGTACCCCAGCTTGAATCAGTGGTCTAATCCGATCCGGATGCTGACGCACAGCCAAGACGGCACCCACGGTTCCTAATGCCAGAACTATACCACCACCGTACAACCACCGTTGGAGCTGAGAAGTTGATTTAGGTGATTTGACTGAGCTTTTGTTAGCTTCTGCGATGTCTTTCATTGAGTACTGAGGGATAGAGGGATCGATTTGTTGGCTCCAGGCATCAATGCCACCTGTAACATTGGTGCCAGTGATGCCGACTTCTTCAAGGAGTGCTAATGCTTTCGCCGATCGCACGCCAGCTTTGCACATGACAATCAAGTGAGGTTCTCGGCCGGGATTGAACCGACGCTTTTCCTCTAGCAGGTGTTGAATTTTGGCGATGCCTTGCCCCTGTTGAATTTCTGGATAGGGAATCAGAGTCCATCCCGGCAGGTGAGCAATATTGTACTCGCTTTCATAGCGGACATCGATCGCTACGAGATTCGAGGCTTGCGTATCGAGCAGTTGCTGGAGTTCTTGTACGTCGATCTGCGGAACTGGCGATCGCAAGCGGTGATTTCCGAGCGGTACGCTTGAGATTTTGCTGGCGTAACCCTCACTGAAAGTGGGATTGAAGCGATTCAATCTGAAGTTCAACATAGGCTAGGGAAAATCCTTGTTTGACAGCTAATCACTACCGCCAGAGCGCAAACAAAAGGCTGGCACGAAATACTATCTGTGACTTACTGAGTATGATTGGTAGGACAAATCGGTTGGAGCTGATGCATCGAACTAATCTTGATTCTTCCAACTTAATTAATTCTTGAGCAGAGAATAATTCCCTAACGTCTTCTTCAGGAAAACTTCAAAGAAAAGAGCGATTTTTAAAGTTCAGACCAATCAAAAATAAGTTATAAAATTTTAAAGAAGATCGGTAAATATACGGAGAGCCAATGGGACGGATAGTTTGATAACCTTATTAATACGTAGGGGGTGCAGGAATAACCGAACGCTTTTGTCCAAGGAATGTAATTGTAAAAACATTTTAATAAAAGAAAAAGATTCGATAAATTTAAGCAATTACTGAGGACTTAAAGCTGCGCCTGAGTTAGAGTGAATCTGTCCCCGCTATGGTTTTCAGAGCCAATGAGCCAAAACTTATTGAGATAACTCTCCGAGCAATTCTATTCTTTTTCAGCAGTCTACCGTTCGTATTTTCTATTCAATTTTTTTTTGCTTTCTGGTTGGAGAGAAAATTAGTGACCTTGCCGACTAATTTTTTGTGAAAGCAAAACGGAGAAACCTCGACCAACAGCTAAGTTTAGTAGGCCGACGAAAATGATTGAAGATTTCTATCCAGTTGCACCGATGCAGCAAGGACTGCTGCTGCCTAGTTTGTATGAGCAGCAGTCCGGAATTTACATTGAGCAAATAATTTGTAGCCTGCATGAAAATTTGAATGGCTTGGCTTTGAGACAAAGTTGGGGAGGGGTGCTCGAACGGCACTCCATTTTGAGAACCAGCTTTCATCATCGACACTCCAATCAGCTCATGCAGACGGTGTCTGCACAAGTGCAATTGCCATGGAAAGAACACGATTTGCGTGACTTGTCCCAATCGGAGCAACAAGACCAACTCAACGCGTATTTGCAAAGCGATCGCGAATTGGGCTTCGACATCCGAGAAGCGCCCCTAATGCGTTTGGCGCTGTTTCAGTTGGCTGAAGCCGACTACAAACTAGTCTGGACGTTTCACCACGCTTTACTGGATGGTCGTTCCTTTTCGATAGTTTTAAACGAAGTTTTTACAGTTTATGAGGCAATCTGCCAAAACCAGGACTACGACTTAGCTGAACCCCGTTCCTATAAAGATTTTATTAATTGGCTACAGCAGTACTCGCCACCTAAAGCTGAAGAATTCTGGCGGCAGTTATTGCACGGAGTCACAGCACCTACCCCATTACCGGGATTCAATACTGATGTATCAACGGGGATGGATGCAAAAGTCCGGGTCGAGTCCTCTGGAGAGCGATCGCTTCGCCTATCCGAGGAAACCACCTCGGCGTTGCAAGCCCTAGCCAAAGACCATCAACTCACGCTCAATACCATCATCCAGGGCGTTTGGGCGTTGCTGCTCGGTCGCCATAGCGGGCAAGAGGATGTAGTGTTTGGTGCAATCCGAGCGGGTCGGGGTTCGGCGCTCAAGGAGATCGAACAGATCAAGTCTATGGTCGGACTGTTCATCAGCACCGTTCCGGTACGGGTGAAGGTAGACCCTAATCTGTCGTTGCTGCCTTGGTTGAAAGAACTACGGGCGCAGTGGATGGCGATGCGAGACTACGAGCATACTCCCCTCGTGGAAATTCAGAAGTGGAGTGAGGTACCGAGAGGAACGCCACTGTTCGAGAGCCTCGTGATGTTCGAGAATGGCGAAATGAATGCCGAGTTGCGATCGCAAGGTGGCAACTGGGAACATCGGGAGTTTGAGTTGCTCGAACAGATCGACTATCCCCTCGTCCTATGCGCTCATGCTGGAACCCAGTTGTTACTCAAGATTCACTATGACAGTCGCCGATTGGGCGAGAGTGAGATTGATCGGATACTCGAACAGCTGGAAACCATGCTTCAAGGCATCGCCGCTCAACCCGATCGATGCCTCTGGGAAGTGCCCATATTGACACCGACAGAACAGCATCAGTTGCTAGTCGAGTGGAACAACACTCACACCGCTTACCCCAAGAATGTTTGCATCCATCAGCTGTTTGAAGCTCTGGTGCAGCAAAGCTCGTCTGGAGTCGCTTCGCTCGCGCCAGATGCGGTAGCAGTGGTGTACGAGAACGAGCAACTCACGTACCAAGAATTGAACGCCAGAGCCAATCAAGTCGCGCATCATCTGCAAACCTTGGGCGTCAAGCCCGATACGATGGTCGGACTTTTCGTCGAGCGATCGCTAGAGATGATCGTCGGGTTACTGGGCATCCTCAAAGCCGGTGGAGCTTATGTGCCAGTCAACTCCACTTATCCCGCCGA
>DATNPC010000459.1:0-13175 GCA_036703375.1 Allocoleopsis sp. | reverse complement strand
GGGGATACAGCTTCAACGGATAAAGACTCGTTGGAACTGATTCAGGCGTCCCTCGACGAGCGAGTCGGTCAATATTTAGATGCGGATATCCAGCTATTTGGCACGCCCATTCTGGTGAAAAATTCCGAACGAGGGCGTCTTTATGTCTTTAGCTACGATCCGAACTACAGTTGGACAGCGACCCGGCAAAAGTTGGTGCGGTTAGTGGCCGATCAAACGGCGGTTGCGATCGCAAATGACGAACTTACCGTCGAACTCCGTAAAAAAGAACGCTTGGATCGAGAGTTAGAAATCGGAGCAGACATTCAACTACGCCTGTTGCCTCGCCAATGCCCTCAAATTGACGGCGTCGAATTAGCGGCTCGTTGTAAAACCGCTAGTCGGGTGGGTGGGGATTACTATGATTTCATCCCTACCAACTACGATCAGCTACGCCCCAAAAAACAAGATGGGAGCGAACTCTCCGACTGCCAAAAAGCATCTGTACCCTGGAGCGTGGTGATTGGCGACGTCATGGGGAAAGGTGTCCCAGCGGGCTTAATCATGACGATGACGCGAGGAATGCTCCGAGCAGAAGTCCTCAACCGTCACTCCCCGGCACGCATCCTACAACACCTAAACCGGGTGATGTATGCCGATTTGGAAAATTCCCACCGCTTCGTGACATTATTTTATTCCGAGTACGATCCCCAAACTCGAATGCTGTCTTATAGCAATGCGGCTCACAATCCGCCTTTACTCTGGCAAGCGGCAACTAGGTCAATCGTTCGACTCGATACGAATGGAATGCTGATCGGACTGGAGGCCGATTCTCAGTACGAAGACGCCCAAATTCATCTGGCTCCTGAGGACACGATTATCTACTACACTGATGGGTTCACGGATGCAGCCAATCAAAATGGCGATCGCTTTGACGAGGAGAACCTAACTAAAGCGTTTCAGTGGGCATGTGAGAATTGCAACGGTTCTCAGGAAATTTTGGATTACCTCTTCGAGCAGGTGCAGCAGTTTCTCGGCTCAACAAACCGTAACGGAGATGATATGACACTGGTCGTGATGCAGGTAAAATCTTCCGAGTGACCTAATTTTGTGTGAGGCAAGCATCGCCATGGTCGTTGAAGGAATCCAAGCCGTACCGACTCTTTTAAATCAAATCAGCCTTTGGCATAACGTATTAGGAGAACTGAGCCATCAGCTCTCCGTGGATTGGCTCGTATTAGCTCAAGACGTCAGCAATGTGGATGCACTCGGCCAGATGGTCGGTGCGTGGAATCACTTTGTTAAAACGGGTCAAGTCTGGGCTTTGTTGATTGGACTGATTATCGGTTATGTCTTTCGGAGCTTTACGTCTTTTTGACAGGGGCTATGGGTTGTCGATCGGCGGTTAGTGGTGAGTCAAACGCAGCTAACAACTAACCACTAACAACTAACCACTAACAACTAACCACTAACCACGAACAACTGCTGTGACGAAACAAACAACTTGGAGCCAGCGATTTGAATCCGCGCTCCATCCCGCGATCGCTTGCTTCAATGCTAGTATCGGCTTTGACATCGAACTGATTGAATATGACCTGACAGGTTCGGTCGCTCATGCCCGAATGCTCGCTCATACCGGCATTATCTCGCCGGAGGAAGGAGAGCAACTGGTGGCAGGCTTAGAACAAATCCGCCAAGAATACCGCAATGGTCAGTTCAACCCTGGGATTGATGCCGAGGATGTCCACTTTGCCGTCGAGCGACGGTTGACCGAGATAGCTGGAGATGTTGGCAAAAAACTACACACGGCGCGATCCCGTAATGACCAAGTCGGAACCGATACGCGGCTCTACCTGCGAGACCAAATTTCGCAAATTCGCGATCGCTTGCGCGAGTTCCAAGGCGTTCTCCTCTCCCTGGCCGAAACCAATGTAGAGACTCTCATTCCTGGCTATACTCACCTGCAACGAGCGCAGCCGCTAAGTTTAGCCCATCACCTGTTGGCTTATTTTGAAATGGCACAACGGGACTGGCAGCGATTGGGGGAAATTAGCGAGCGGGTGAATATCTCCCCCTTAGGTAGCGGCGCGCTCGCAGGGACGACGTTTCCGATCGACCGTCATTACACGGCAAGCTTACTCAATTTTGCGGGAGTTTATCGCAATAGCCTCGATGGCGTAAGCGATCGCGATTTCGCGATCGAATTCTTGTGTGCCGCTAGCCTGATTATGGTGCATTTGAGTCGCCTATCGGAAGAAGTGATTCTCTGGGCATCGGAGGAGTTCGGCTTTGTTACCCTCAAGGATAACTGCTCGACTGGCTCCAGCATCATGCCCCAAAAGAAGAATCCCGATGTTCCAGAACTAGTACGCGGGAAAACTGGGCGTGTCTTCGGGCATCTGCAAGCCTTATTGGTGTTAATGAAGGGATTACCCTTGGCTTACAACAAAGACTTGCAGGAGGATAAAGAAGCGCTGTTTGATAGCGTGAAAACGGTCAGTGCCTGTCTGGAAGCGATGACGATTTTGCTGCGAGAGGGATTGGAGTTTAAACGCGATCGCTTAACAGAAGCAGTTGCCGAAGACTTTTCCAACGCCACCGATGTTGCTGACTACTTGGCCGCACGGGGAGTTCCCTTCCGAGAAGCCTATAACTTGGTCGGTAAGGTGGTGAGAACCTGCCTCGCTCAAGGGAAATTGCTCAAGGATTTGAGCGTAGACGAATGGAAGGACTTGCACCCTGCGTTTAAGAGCGATATTTATCACGCGATCGCACCCAAGCAAGTCGTTGCTGCCCGCAACAGCTACGGTGGTACAGGTTTCGAGCAAGTGCGCCGCGCTATCCAAGACGCACGCGATCGATTAGAGAACCCGTCCCTCCCTTGTGAGCGAACCTCCTAGTGCAAGAAGGCAGAAGGCAAAAGGAAAGAAAGCTTGTAAAGTAAGCTTGTTAACCTTTTTGAACTGGTGGGTTATTTCCGCCGCGCTGTACTAGGCAAATAGTAGGGGGAACTAGGGAAGCTGGGGAGACATAGATTCAAAGTTCCCAGAATTGGAGGATGCGAGGGGGCATTCCTGGATTTATCTAACCTCTAAGATTGACAAAAATACTGCCATCTGGTATTTAAAGCTGCGATCGCGAAACAAATTGGGCATCAACATCTCTTAGAGGTGTTGATGCCCAGTGAGTTTAGAGCAAGGAGAGCCAGTTATAGCTTTGACGTTGCTCATCGCGGTCTCAAGATTGAGAGCTGCTACTTGTTAACTTGTGTAGGTGCGCTGTACTTAATATGAGTTGACTCCAAAGCCATCTTTAGAGCCAGTTGGAGGCGCTGTTAAGGCGATGGGCGAGGGAAAGCGTCCTGTTCGGTCATTGATGGAGTTCAATGCCCTCAACCACCTTCTATGTCGCCCCTATGTCGCTCTCTAGCTCTTCTTCTTGGTTTTCAGCGCTTGACGGTCTGCTGTCCCGCCGGTTTCTAGAAAAACGACCTGTACTCTTGCGTTTACGAAACTTACGAGCGTAAGCTTGGTTCCGTTGCGCCTTTTCTTTTTTTAGATTGCGGCGCTTTGCCATGTTTACCTCATCAATAACAAAAAAGGATGCCTTACAAAATCTTGAACAAGATTCAGCTTGGCTTGTCTATCTTACCAGTGTTACACCTGTGAAGGAGAAAACCAGAAAACAGATAATATCAGATGCGAAGCCCAATAGCTATCTCAAATCGTCAATTTGAACGATAAGTCCAGATGAAAGCCGATGAGATATACTCTTTGGCACAGGGAATGAACTTGTGCTAGTTTGCTCAAGGTTATCCTTGACGGACTCTACAGCGGTGCTTTTTGATGAACCTGTGTTCCGGAAAAGCTTACCGTTCCAACGTTTAATGTTGAATCAGGTCACAAGCTGCTTTTTTAGTCGCTGACAGTACCGAACTTGCATCCATAGCGACTATGATAACAGTCGGTAAGTAACCCATTCGCCAGACTCATAGCCTTTTGCGATCAATGCGTCGAACATGGCAATTTATACAAACAGTTCTAGGTATTATCTTTCGCCATCCGATCACGGGAACGAGCATCATCCCCATCCTGCCCGATGGAAGGATTGTGCTGGTTCGGCGTCGCGACAATGGTAAGTGGGCGTTGCCAGGAGGTATGGTGAATTGGCGTCAAGATATTCCAACCACCGTAGAGCGGGAGTTGGCTGAAGAAACAGGACTAGAGTTGGTTAAGATTCGGCGATTGGTGGGAGTTTACTCGGCACCCGATCGCGATCCCAGGATTCATTCGATTTGTGTCTTGGTTGAAGCGGATGTTGCGGGAACCATGCAAATACACGATACCTCAGAAATTAGTGAGGTGAAGGCGTTTGAACTCTCCGCTATTCCCCAGGGAAGTCTTAGCCACGATCACGATCAGCAGTTGCAGGACTATTTGGCAGGTCAGACAATCCTGGCTTAAACCCGATGAGCAAGCTCTTTTACACTACTCAAAAGCTGGTGATGGGAAAAACTTGCTTTAACTCTCCTGTTCTGGGATTTTGGATTTTGGATTATTTGTCTCAATCCTTGAGATGGCATCTCTGTCGGAGCGAACCCAGAAGGGTGAGCCCAAATTCCCAATCGATTGACCCGTGCGAATTCATCACAAAACCCTGCAATCAGGATGACTCTACCCTTAAGTAATTCTCGAATTAAGCTACCTCTAGGCCAAGTTTTTTGGCGGGAAATCGGACAAGGCCCGATTCTCGTATTTCTCCACGGTTCTTGGAGCGACAGCAGCCAATGGCTGTCAGTCATCGAGCGTTTGAGTCAAACTTATCATTGCTTCGCCCCTGACCTACTAGGTTTCGGTGAGTCTGAGCGACCCAAGGTTCATTACTCCATTCAGTTAGAAATGGAGTGTCTGCTCAAGTACCTAGAAGCGTTGAACCTCCCGCCCGTGTATTTGATCGGTCACTCCTTAGGAGGTTGGATTGCGGCGAGTTATGCCTTGGAATACTCAGACCAAGTGAGTGGTTTGATATTAATCGCACCAGAAGGCGTTCAGGTAGAAGGGCACCGAGGACGCTGGCAGCGGGCGAAGTGGTTGGTCGGTCGTCCTTCGATCGCGTATGGGATTTTGCGAGCGCTCTACCCTTTCGCAAGGCTCTTCGGTCGTCATAAAGGCATTGACCAAGCCCTCAGACAACGCCAACAGTGGAATAGCGCTCCGACAGCCTGTCAGCTCTTGTTCCAACGACGTTCCAAAGAAATTCAGTCAGAATTGTTGCAAGAAAAACTGGAATGGCTCACCGTCCCCACCTTAATCCTCCAAGGTCAAAATGACACTCCAGATGCGATCGCGCGATCTCAAATTTATACTGATCGAGTTCCCCACGCTCATCTCCAGATGATTAACCAAGGAGGAGACGATCTCCCCGAAACCTGTTCCAGCTTAGTCGCCCAGCAAATTCATGATTTTGTCAGTAGGGTTGAAAGTTGGAAGGTTGATAGGTTGGAAAGCGAGGTTTGAATGATGAATTATGAATGATGAATTATGGATTTAAACCGGAGCGATCGCATTCCCCAAAAAATTAAGTAAGGGTCAGTAATAAGTGGATACGTGGATTTTGGTAACTGGGTTTGCAGGTAAGTCAGGAGCAAGTGAGAGTCACCCCCCGTCAGCGCCATCTGACTAGCTGGAAACTGACAGCACCAATCTTCAATAAAATCCCGAAGCCCTGCCAATACCGTGTAAATCACACCACTCTCAATCGCAGCAGACGTCTTTGTCGCCCAACGGGGGGGTAGCTGGGAGGGAAGTTGAATTGCTGGCAGTGCTGCTGTATTTCGAGCTAGCGACTGGAACTGTAACTTTAATCCCGGTAAGATTGCTCCTCCTATCAACCGTTGTTGAGAGTCTGCCCCCGTAAACGTTAGGGCTGTTCCAGCATCAATAACCAAAATAGGGTAGCCTAACGTCTCGCCTGCTCCCAACAATGCTAAGGCACGGTCAACTCCCAGGGTAGGATAGAGTCCTGCTAGCGGCACATCAGCCAGTGTAATGGTTTTAGCGGCGGGATACCCTTGCCATAATATAGTCTGTTCAGGAACCACTGAAGCGATGTAGAACGGTAAAGGTTGAGGGGTGTCTGACGCCGCCGCCCCATGAGGCGGCAAAATTTCCTCCGGCCAGATGCCAGAGGCCAAACGCTGACTGAGTTGCTCAACGGTGGCTGCTGATAGATGGTTCGTGTCCCATGCTTGCTCAAGAGTGCCGCCAACAAACCTAGCCCAGTGCAGCCTGGAATTTCCAATCATCAACGCTAGCCAGCTTTCGTTCACAACACTCTATCGAGATAATACGCCGTCTGCGACCTTTGACCGTTTTGTGCGATCGCAGATAGTTGTCATAAGTATTTTTACTTAGCTACTATACAAATAGTAACAATTCATGGTCTTCCTTTAATTCCGTAGCTCGTGTTAAGGACAAAAACAGCAAAGAGTCAGCAGCGGGTCATAAGTCAATTGTTGAAATTTTCTCTCTCAAAGCTGAAAACCTGATGTTTTTCAATATGAACCTTTTTAGCCTGACGATTGTGTTTTTTTATCCAGCCTCAGGTTCTAGCTGTGTAAAAATAAAGAAAAAATAAAAGCGTTTAAAAAATAAAAATAGTTGATTTAGGAGTCATTTAATGGTAACACTGACTGACCGAACGCAAAAGCGCTTAACCATACAGACGGGTGAAATTGCAACAGATACAACAACTATTCGTTCGTTGGATTGGGATCGAGATCGCTTTGATATCGAATTTGGCTTACAAAATGGCACCACTTACAACTCGTATCTGATTCGTGGGGAAAAAACGGCTTTAGTTGATACCTCTCACGAAAAGTTTCGTCAGCTGTATTTAGACACGCTAAAAGGTCTGATTAATCCGACTGAAATTGATTACCTAATTATCAGCCATACCGAACCAGACCACAGCGGTTTAGTCAAAGATGTTCTCCAGCTAGCGCCTCAAGTAACCGTGGTGGGGTCAAAAGTGGCAATTCAGTTTCTCGAAGATTTGGTACATCAACCCTTTGAGCGCTTAATTGTCAAAAATGGAGACAAGCTGGATTTAGGGAAAGGACACGTCCTGGAATTTGTCAATGCACCGAATCTCCACTGGCCGGACACGATTTTTAGTTACGATGCTGGGACGCAGGTGATGTTTACGTGCGATGCGTTTGGCATGCACTACTGCTCGGACAGCACCTTTGACGAAGATTTGAGCCAGATTGAAGCAGATTATCGATTTTATTACGACTGTTTGATGGCTCCGAATGCCCGTTCCGTGCTATCTGCCCTCAAGCGGATGGATCAGTTGGGAGAGGTAACGACCATTGCTAACGGACACGGCCCCTTGCTACACCACAACGTAGACGAACTAGTCAGCCGGTATCGGAAGTGGAGTCAGGCTCAAGCTAAAGCCGAGGCATCAGTTGTAGTCTTTTATGTCTCGGATTATGGGTATAGCGATCGCCTGAGTCAAGCCCTTGCCAGAGGGATTACGAAAACGGGAGTTGGCGTGGAGATGATGGATCTCAAATCCGCAGAACCCCAAGAAGTGCAGGAAATCGTCGGTCGTGCGGCAGGAATTGCGATCGGAATGCCTCCAGCTTCCAGTAAGGCGGCTGCGGCTGCGGTGGGTACAGTCTTGGCTGCTGCCAAGTCCAAGCAAGCGATCGGACTTTTTGAGTCCTACGGTGGGGATGACGAACCAATTGACCCGTTACTCGGTCAATTTAGAAATTTGGGCTTGAAAGAAGCATTTCCCTCGATTCGGGTTAAAGATACGCCCTCAGAAGCAATCTACCAGCTATGTGAAGAAGCGGGTACCGACATGGGGCAATTGCTGACTCGCGATCGCGGAATTCAGCAACGAAAATCTTTAGACAGCGATTTAGACAAAGCTTTGGGGCGCATCAGTGGTGGTTTGTATATCATCACCGCTAAGAAAGGCGACATTAAGAGCGCCATGTTAGCCTCTTGGGTATCTCAAGCGAGCTTCCAACCCTTGGGTTTAACGATCGCAGTGGCTAAAGATCGAGCGATCGAGTCGTTAATGCACGTTGGCGATCGCTTTGTTCTCAACGTTCTAGAAGAAGGCAGCTACCAAGCCTTAATGAAGCACTTCCTCAAGCGTTTCCCACCTGGTGCCGATCGCTTTGCTGGAGTGAAAACTCAAGACGCGGAAAACGGTTCCCCTATCCTGATTGACGCTCTGGCCTACATGGAGTGCCACGTCGCCAGTCGGATGGAACTGAGCGACCATTGGATTGTTTACGCAACTGTGGATGCTGGCCGCGTCTCCAAATCAGAAGCTCTCACCGCCGTTCATCATCGCAAGGTAGGCAACTATTATTAGAGCAGTCAATTGTAGGGTAGGCATTGCTTACCCTACAACTCCTACAGGGAAAGGTTGAAGGATGTCAGAACAACCAGAAGAACTGGCGATCGCGTTATCGTCTTCACCGGACCTGCCCGATCGAAATCGTAGTCAGCCTATTTCATTTGTTGAAGAACTGTTAGCGCGATCGGATTCTCCCAATGGAGCTCTAGACTGGGCTAGGGTGCGGGAGGTGATTCTTCGTCAGAATGAGGAGGTTAAAGAGGAGAAGCACCGACGTTTTCTGGAAACCGGTGAATTGATTTATAAAATAGTCATTTCCGGAGTGGCTTTTACGGTTGGGATAGTCCTGTTTATCTGTCACTATGACAATGCGGTTTATCTAATAGCGGCAGGGCTGATTCCGTTGTTGTCAAGAAGAAAGCCTACCTCGTGATGCCGTGGGGAGAGGAAGAGAGGTTTTTTTAACGCAGAGGTACGCGGAGGTTGGCGCAGAGGGGCGCGGAGGGGGTTAAGAGGATGGTGGAGAATGAGTTGTCGGGGAGGATTATTGGGTTGGCGATGAAGGTGCATACTGCGCTGGGACCGGGATTGTTGGAGTCGGCTTATGAGGAGTGTTTGTATTATGAACTTCATAAAGCTGGATTCAATGTGGCAAAACAAAAGCCCTTGCCATTAATCTATGAAGACGTTCATCTAGAGTGTGGCTATCGAGTCGATTTACTAGTTGAAAACAAAGTGATAGTTGAAATCAAATCTCTAGAATTTCTCCATCCCATCCATTCCAGTCAACTCCTAACCTACCTAAAATTATCCAACTGTAAACTCGGACTCCTCATCAACTTCAACGTCCCCCACCTCAAAAACGGCATCAAACGCCTCGTCAACAACCTCTAACCCCCTCCGCGCCCCTTTGCGCCAACCTCCGCGCTCCTCTGCGTAAAAAAATAAATTCCTATCAAAAGAGCCAAAAATATGGTCACACTTACACCAGAAACCCAACAACGCGATGTCCAAGTTCTCCCCATTGGCGCAGAAACCACCGTTTTACGATCGCGGACTTGGGACAGACTCAAATTTGAAATCGAGTATGCCCTACAACGAGGTACTACCGCTAATTCCTATATCATTCAATCTGAAAAAACAGCTCTATTTGACCCGCCAGGTGAATCCTTTACTAAAATTTTCCTAGCCGCATTACAGCAGCGCCTCAACCTAACACAGTTAGATTATGTGATTCTCGGTCACGTCAACCCGAACCGAGCCGTCACCCTCAAAGCCCTGCTAGAACTAGCCCCCCAGATTACCTTCGTCTGTTCAAATCCAGGTGCGATCGCATTACGCAGCCTTTTGCCCGACCAAGAACTCAACATTAAGGTTGTGCGCGGGGACGATACCCTGGATTTAGGCAAGGGTCATCACCTGCGATTGATTCCTACTCCTAGCCCCCGATGGCCGGATGCCCTCTGTACCTACGACCCTCAAACCGAAATTCTGTTTACTGATAAGCTATTCGGTGCTCATGTCTGCGGCGACCAAGTGCTGGATGAAGGCTGGGCAACGATTAGCGAAGACCGACGCTATTATTTTGATTGCTTGATGGCACCCCATGCCCGCAGCGTGGAAAAAACGTTAGATAAGCTAACTGACTTCCCCGCTAGGCTTTATGCAACTGGACATGGCCCGTTAGTGCGCTATAGCTTGATACCTCTAACTCAGTCTTATCGTCAGTGGCTCGAACAGCAAGCTAACCAGGAAATCACGGTTGCTCTACTCTATGCTTCAGCTTATGGGAATACGGGAACCCTTGCTCAAGCGATCGCGCGAGGCATTACGAAAGCCGGTGTCGGGGTGGAAGCAATTAACTGCGAAGCCGCTGACCCAACTGAGATTCAAAAAGCGGTGGAAAAAGCAGACGGGTTTATTATGGGTTCCCCAACCCTTGGCGGTCATGCCCCAACCCCCATCCAAACCGCACTCGGTATCGTGCTATCTACGGCGACGAAAACCAAAGTTGCGGGTGTCTTTGGTTCCTATGGCTGGAGTGGTGAAGCGATTGACTTGATTGAAAGTAAGTTCAGCGATGCGGGTTACACGTTTGGGTTTGACACGATTCGGGTTAAATTTAAGCCCAATGAAGTCACTCTCAAGTACTGTGAGGAAGCCGGTACGGACTTTGCTCAAGCCTTGAAAAAAGCGAAAAAAGTCCGAAAAGCCAAGCAACCTGTGGCGGATTCCCAAACCGACCGTACCGAACAAGCGGTAGGACGTTTGATTGGTTCGTTGTGTATCGTCACTGCCCAACAGGGAGAACTTACCGGGGCTATGCTGGCCGACTGGGTAGCTCAAGCAACCTTTACACCTCCAGGCCTTACCATTGCCGTCGCCAAAGAACGAGCGATTGAATCGTTGATGCATAGCGGCGACTCATTCGTGGTCAATATTCTGGCGGAAGGTAAGCATCTCGGTTTGATGAAGCACTTCCTCAAACCGTTTGGACCTGGTGAAGACCGTTTCGCTGGCGTGAAGACTGAAGTCGCTGAAAATGGCTGTCCCATTTTGAGTGACGCCTTAGCTTATTTGGAATGCACAGTGGAAAATCGCATGGAATGCGGCGATCATTGGGTTGTCTATGGCGTTGTCAAGAATGGCCGACTGTTACAATCCGATGGCGTTACTGCGGTGCATCATCGCAAATCAGGTACTCATTATTAGAGCTTGCTTGACCCACATCTTTGAAAATGGGGAATGGTCAAACTAAGCCGAGAATTTATCAAATCTTGATAAATAAGGGGTGACACCCCCCACCCCCAAGCGTAATAATAAGACTAGTAGATGCACCCTGATAATCGAGAGAGCCACGAGAGTGACTCTCTTTTTTTTATTGGCTTTTCGCGCTTCAATCGGCTAGACCGGGAAAACCCTTCTGTCACAGTACGTTGGAACTCTAACACCACTGCTTTGATGTCCTAATCGTCTTGGCAGCTGCTATATCAGGCTTTGGGACATTCAGTTCATACCGAGCAATGCCGCCAGAACCTTAACGAGAGGGAACTCTACTACTCAGCAATGTTTTTTCTCCTCACGGTTCACTGCTCCTTAATGGAGGATTCTCGGCAGAGTCTAATACAATGATTTCTTTCCCAGTTCTCAAGATGTGCGTCAGGCCTTGAGATAAAAAATTGTTACATAAAATACGGGAAGGACTAATGCGATATCGCACTTTATACGAATGTCTTCCGTCGATTTACTTCATTCTTAATACAACTGGACTTATTCTTTCCACCAGTCTATTTGGAGCGAAATATCTGGGTTACACCGTCGAGGAATTAATCGATCGGTCAATTTTTAGCCTTGTCCATTCTGAAGATTGGACACAACTCAAAAGTATCTTTGCCTGTTCTACTCCATTGGAAACTTTTACCCACTGCCAACATCGCGTCAGTTGTCGAAATGGCGAAACGCTATGGGTAAAAGCGATCGCAACATCCGTAGCTGACACAGAAGACAGCGATCCATCGATTCTTTTAGTTTGGGAAGATAGAACCGAAACTTACCAAATCGAACAAGCCTTACACCAACAAGAAGCTCATTGTCATGCCCTCCTAAAGGCACAAAAAGACGTTCATCTAGAGCAGCTCGTTGCCGAACGAACCGCTCAATTAACTAGGGTCAATCAACAGCTGCAACAGGAAATCCGGGAACGGATTCAAGTCGAAGCAGCGCTGCGAGAGAGCGAGTATCGATATTACACCTTAGCTCAAGTGTCACCCGTTGGCATATTCCGAACAGATGCCGAAGGGAGCTATTTATATGTCAACCAACGATGGTGCGAGATTGCGGGAATTCCTTTGGAAGACACGTTTGGCGATAGCTGGATGCAAGCTATACATCCACGCGATCGCGAACGTATCCTAGCGAAATGGTACCGCTCAGTGCAAGCCCAGCAGCCATTTCAAGCCGATTATCGGTTTCAGCGGCCGGATGGGGTAACGAGTTGGGTGATTGCTCAGGCGATCGCAGAAAAAGGAGAAAATGGAGAAATCAAAGGCTATGTCGGGATGATTGCAGATATCACCGATCGCATCCAGGCTGAAGAAGCGATGCGACACAGCGAAGCAGAAAACCGCGCTCTAATTGCAGCTATTCCCGATGCCTTGTTTCGCCTGCGGACTGATGGCACCTTTTTAGATTTCATCCCTGCCGAACATTTCGAGCTATTACTATCCCCCAGCGAGTTTATCGGAAAAAAGGCAACAGACGTATTGCCGAAGTCGGTAGCTGAACCCTTGATGCATGCGCTCGATCGCGTTCGGCAAACGGGTGAGGCACAGGTTTTTGAGTACCAACTCGTAATTCGAGGCATTTTGTATGATTATGAATCGCGATTGGCATTGAGTGGGAAAGATGGTGAAGAAGTTATTGCCATCGTGCGAGACATTAGCGATCGCAAACAGGCAGAACGAGCGCTCCGAGAAAGCCGCGAAAAATATAGAGTTTTGTTTCAAAGCTTCCCCATCGGCATTTCCATTACCGATGAAGATGGCAATATTGTCGAAGTCAACCCCGCGTCCGAGCGGATTTTAGGCATCTCAGCCTCAGAGCATGCCAGCAGAACCTTCGATCGCCCAAACTGGACTATCATCCGGCCTGACGGTACGCCGATGCCCAAGGAAGAGTTTGCCAGTCTCAAAGCCTTAGCCGAAAATCGAGCGATCGAAAATGTAGAAATGGGAATCATCAAACCCGATCGAGCATTGAGCTGGCTGAGTGTTACAGCCTCTCCCATTCCTCTGGACGGATATGGCGTTGCGATC